>JADFPZ010000075.1 GCA_022562075.1 Candidatus Zixiibacteriota bacterium
GAGCTTTTACGACCGCCCTTGCGACTCCACTACTCTCACACTCACTATGTACCCAGAAATCGTCCTTTCTTTGCACGTTGTGGTCATAAAATAGTTGGTCTTCTATATTTGAAGCTACTCCACAATACCAATCGGAATGCGCCCCCCCTTGCTTTTCGATGTGGGCGGTGATTTTGAAGTAAGCCTCTTGTGCTGATTCTGCCATTCTTAGACCTCCTTTTTTGATTTTAACATCCACTTTATAATTTGTCAACTTATTTGACTTAAAGTAAAGTTTTAACCTACACGTATGTGTATGTAGAATATTCTTCACCCTAACCCTAAGGGTGATGCTCGGAATTGAAGCAAAACCGGCCACTACCCCTTGCCGCAGGGCGCTTTACAAGCTGCCAAAGTTGTGTTATATAGGTCGTCTTTGGTTGAAATGGCGGGCTTGGCCTGCTCTTGAATATAATTATAGAGAAAGAGGTTGATGGCAAAGTTCGATAAACCCGAAGATATAAAAGTAATTGTGGCTACCGACTGCGGCTCCACTACCACCAAAGCTATTTTAATAGAATATACCAATGGCGAGTACCGGCTGGTTTCGCGCGGCGAAGCGCCTACTACCGTAGAAGCACCATTTGAAGACGTTACTATGGGAGTACTCAACGCCGTGGCTGAGCTCGAAGAACTAACCGGCCGTAAGATTCTGGACGAAAACGGCAAATTTATCTCCCCTGCCAACGGTAAAATTGGCACAGATGTGTACATATCAACTTCTTCGGCCGGAGGCGGACTGCAGATGATGGTTGCCGGAGTTGTTCGCTCAATGACAGCCGAATCTGCCGAGCGGGCCGCCTTGGGAGCCGGGGCGATTGTAATGGATGTGATCGCCTCAAATGATAAACGATTACCGCACGAGCAGATAGAACGAATTCGCCACCTGCGGCCCGACATGATTTTACTCTCCGGCGGCATCGACGGCGGTACCACCACTCACGTAGTAGAACTTGCCGAGCTTATAGCGGCTGCTGACCCTCGTCCCAGATTAGGTTCGTCGTATCGGCTGCCGGTAATTTACGCCGGCAACAAAGATGCAGCCGAGGCAGTCGGCAAAGTTCTCAAAGATAAAGTCGATTTGAAGACTGTAGATAATCTCCGACCAGTTTTAGAAAGAGAAAATCTGGGACCGGCCCGTGAAGAGATTCATGAACTTTTTATGGAGCACGTTATGGCTCAGGCTCCGGGTTACAAAAAGCTTATGTCCTGGACCGACGCTCCCATCATGCCGACGCCCGGTGCGGTCGGGCTTATTATTCAGACTATCGCCGACCAGTATAATATAGAAGCTATTGGTGTGGATATTGGCGGCGCCACCACTGATGTCTTCTCGGTTTTTCGTCCCGAAGGCAACAAGCCGGTCTTTAACCGCACAGTATCAGCCAATCTGGGCATGTCGTATTCAATTTCGAACGTCTTTGCCGAAGCTACCGTGCCGATGGTCATGCGCTGGGTGCCGTTTGAAATGGATGAGCGCGATTTGCGCAACCGTGTCAAAAACAAAATGGTTCGTCCGACTACCATACCGCAGTCACTCGAAGAACTTATTTTTGAACAGGCGATTGCCAAAGAAGCCCTCAGGCTGGCTTTTATCCAGCACAAAAGTTTTGCAACTACTCTCAAGGGTGTGCAGCAGCAAAGAACAATTGCAGACGCCTTTGAGCAGAAATCTTCGGGCGATTCGATAGTCAATATGCTATCACTTGATATGTTAATTGGTTCCGGCGGTGTGCTGTCTCACGCACCCCGCAGACAGCAGGCTGCTTTCATGATGATTGACGCTTTCCTGCCTGAGGGTATCACCCGGCTGGCAGTAGATTCAATTTTCATGATGCCGCAGCTGGGTGTTTTAGCAGAAGTTCAGCCTAAAGCCGCTACCGAAGTATTCGAAAAAGACTGCCTGATTCATCTGGGCACCTGCATTTGCCCGTCGGGAAAAAGTAAAAAGGGCGGCCCGGTCATGAAATACAGTATTGAACTGCCTGATGGCACCATAACCGGTACCTTAAATCACCTTGAAATGAAAAAATTTGAATTAGGTCTTGGCGACGACGGCCTGCCGCTGAAAGCCAAAGCGGTTTTGGAACCGGGGAAACAGTTTGACCTTGGAGCCGGCAAAGGTGTTAAAGTCGAAGTAGAACTAAACGGCGGCGTAGTCGGCATCATTCTTGATGGTCGCGGCCGGCCGTTTGACCTTTCTACACTGGCTGAAAAAGAGAGAGTCTCGTACTTAAAAGAGTGGATGAAGGAACTCGATATTTATCCGGCAATGTAATTATGAAAAAAACACTTATTGCAATTCTGTTTTTGGCAGCGGCTAATCTATCCGCCGAAACATATGTTAGTTTTAAGGGCGGCTTTTATTTTGAATATCCTGAAAATTGGATTCAGGTCGATTTCAATACTGCCGACCTGTTTTTGAGCCGCTCGGTCACAGACCCGTCTTCAATGGAATACGAAGCGGTCTTTGCCCTGGCTGAATCTTCACCGTTTTTTGCCGGCGAATATCTTATTCTAAAACTCGACACTCTGGAATGGCTCTACGAATATAAAGAAGATTCTATTGTTGAAGCGGTTGAGGCAGACATCGGCCAAAAACTACTGAAGACATCAGTTTGGAATCACCTGGCGGATACTAACTCAATTATTCCGGTTTACGACATGGAAAATAAGATAATTTTCATTCAGAGCGACCTTACTCAAGGCACTGAAATTTTTAAGCGCAGCATTTTTATCAAAAAGATGTACGATAAAGGAGTGGCCGAATTTTACTTTTTTGCTCCGCCTGAAACTTTTGAGTCGAGCAAAGAAGTATTCAAGAATATTGTGATGTCTTTTTCTACAGAAAACGTTGAACAGGCTCTGCCGACTGAAAAACTAACAGTCGCCGAATTTGACGACGACTCAGACGATTCCAGAACTATTATGATCGCTCTGGCAGCTGCTCTGCTAATTATTATTGCCGTAATAGTGCGCTTGAAAATGGCAGCCAAAAAAGAATAAGAATAATTTAAGGCTTACAAAAGGAAACAAAATTGGGTCACGCATATACACCAGGCTTAAAAGTAACCAGTAATTATCTTATCAAAAAGGACAGGATTCTGCCGCTTAAGGGCGAAGTCAAAGTTAGAGTGGGTGACAAAGTCCAGCCCGATGACGTTGTCGCCGAAACGCATCTGCCGGGCAACGTTGTCCCCTTAAACGTGGCCAATATTCTGGGGCTCCCCCCGGAAGATCTGGAAATGGCCATGTCCAAGAAAGAGGGTGAAGCAATTACCGAAGGCGAGCAAATTGCTCTAAAAAAATCTTTCATAAAGTATTTTAATAAAGCCTGCAAGGCTACAATCGACGGCAGTATCGAATCAATTTCGCACATAACCGGTCAGGTATTGCAGCGGGGAAAACCTGTGCCGGTACAGGTCAAAGCATATTTGCGCGGTGAGATAGTAGAGGTATTTCCCAATGAGGGTGTGGTGGTGGCCTGTCATGGTGCTTTTGTTCAGGGCATATTTGGTATTGGCGGCGAAACCTACGGCAATTTGCGAATCGCAGTTTCAGATAACAGCACCGTATTGACAGATGAATTGATTACAGATGATATGGCCGGTCAGGTTATTGTCGGTGGTTCGCTGGTGACCGCCGATGCCCTCGAAAAAGCAATTAAAGTAAAGGCCAAGGGAATCGTCGTCGGCGGCTTTGATGATAAAGATTTGCGCGACTTTTTGGGTTACGATATTGGTGTAGCCATTACCGGCTCTGAAGATAAAGGCATAACTCTGGTCGTATCCGAAGGTTTTGGTAAAATCGATATGGCCGGCAAAACTTTTGATCTCTTAAAAAATCATGAAGGTCAGATGGCCTGTATCAACGGCGCTACTCAGATTAGAGCCGGAGTGATACGCCCCGAAGTTGTCATCCCCCGGGTTGAGCAGGGACATGTCGAGGTTTCCGGTCCTACCGAAGTCATGGGACTCGCTACTGGCTCGCCAATTCGCGTCATACGCCATCCCTATTTTGGCAGACTTGGCAAGGTGACCGACCTGCCATCTCCGCTGCACAAACTGGAATCAGAATCTAAAGCACGCGTTTTGGAAGTTGAGTTTGAAGACGGCAGCAAAGCTATCGTTCCCAGAGCCAATGTCGAAATGATTGAAGATTAAATTTTAAGAAATATAATTCGCATCCAAGAAAAAGCCTCCCCGATATTTAATCGGAGAGGCCTTTTTTGTCATCTACAGAGTTGTTTATTTTCCGTCGCCTTCGGCCTCATCTGAGGGCTCATCTGAGGGCTCATCTGCGGCATCGTCAGTTGCTGCCTCTTCAGCAGGTGCGGCAGAATCCATCGCGGTTGTGTCCTGAGCTTCAGCTTCCTGAGTTGCTGCCGGCTCTTTGGTAGTGTCTTCTTTGGTGCCTTCCTTCGAACAGCCAAGTACCAGCATTGAGATAAATAATAGAGCAAAAGTAGTTGCCAGTAGCTTCTTCATAAAAATCCCTCCTTCAAGATTATTATTAGAAAATGCTATTTACGTTGCTAGTGAGCAAATGTCTAATAGAATCTACTAAAGGTCAAGTTTTATCTCGAAACTTCCCTTTTTCCCCGTTTTCCCCTGTTTTAGTTGATTGTCTGGCTATGCCAGAGTAGCTTAGCTCCCCTCAAAAAGAAATTTGGCAAGAGTTTTAAAAAAGTTTAATTGTAACCAAAACCGAAAGGTATTGTAAAACTGATATGACAAATTTGATACTGCCAGCAATATTTTCTGGGTCATTATGGGAAATAGTCGCGACCACGTCAGGATTTGGGCTCTTTATTTTACTGGTGCTAATATTTATGTCCATGGCTTCCTGGTCTATAATGTTTAATAAGTGGAAGCAGTTCAAGAAAGTAGAGCTTCAGTCGCGGCAATTCTTATCCTACTTTAAGCGCTCCAAAAAGATATCCGAATCAATAGGGCAGGCAAAGACTTAC
Organism: Candidatus Zixiibacteriota bacterium; assembly: GCA_022562075.1. GTDB lineage: Bacteria > Zixibacteria > MSB-5A5 > GN15 > FEB-12 > JACZWU01. The sequence goes on from JADFPZ010000075.1 coordinate 5,009, forward strand.
GGCGACTCCCCGGTTGCCAATATCTACAGCACCGGCATCAAAGAACTAACCGAGCTGAGCCAGAGCAAGAATCAAGGCGGCGAGCTGCAGCAATCTTTGCATCCTCTGGAAGAAAGAGAATACGAGATTGTAGAAATGGCGATGGAAAGAGCCATGAGCGAAGAGCTTGGCAAGCTCGAACAGCAGATCGTCTTCTTGGCTACCACAGGCAATACTGCCCCCTTTATGGGACTATTGGGAACAGTAGTTGGAATTATGGATTCGTTTTGGGCAATCGGAGAAAGAGGTTCGGCCTCGCTGGCTGTGGTGGCCCCCGGAATCGCCGAAGCTTTGTTGGCCACAATTGTAGGCTTGGGCGCAGCCATACCGGCTGTGATTGGTTTTAACTGGGCCAATAATAAAATGAAATACGTAAACGATGACTGCACCAACTTCATACTTTTGTTTATCAGTCGCGCCAAGAAGGAAAACATTTAGTGCGACGCCCGAAAAAAAGAACCTATGGCGCTATGGCCGATATAAATATTGCAAACTTAGTCGATGTGGTGCTGGTACTTCTCATAATATTTATGATTTCTGCGCCACTTTTGCAATCCGGAATCGAGGTAGAACTGCCTAAAACACGGGCGGCCGTTATCGAAGAAGAAGTTGAAGGAATTGTAATTACAATTGATGCCCGGGGAGGCATTTACATTAACGATGTCTGGTCGCGCCTTGAAAATTTTGAAGCTGATTTGGAAGAAGAGATGAGCATTAAAGGTACATCTTCAGTCTATCTTCGCGGCGATTCGGCAGTAACCTACGGAATTGCTATTAGTGTAATTGGCCGACTAAAGGAGATGGGCATCGAAGAAATTGGGCTGGTTACTGCAAAAATTGAAGAATCTTCAAAAAATAAAAAATAGGTTCTAATGTCCAGAGGACTTTTATACTCATTCATTTTGCATATTGTATTTTTTGGCGGAGCCTTAATAACATCGCCGTTTGACGTTCGCAAGAAAATGGATCTCGGCGATGTTATAAAAGTAACTATCAAATCTATGCCAGAACTTAAAGCTACGGAGCCGGTTTCTATTTCGCCTCCGGCAACCCCCCAGGCCATCATGACTGATGAACTGCCGGATATTCCGCTGTCTGACCCGCTTACCGTAAAAGAAAAAAAGAAGCTTGAGGAAAAACCGAAACCAAAAAAAGAAAAGAAAAAGAAAGCCGAGCCTCAGCCTTTCAAATCGGAAGAACCTCCGGAAAAGGAGATTGAGTCAAGAACTACAGAATCTGGCTCGATGTTTGCTGGTGCAACAGTTGATAACAGAGCGTTTGACTACCCCTATTGGTTTGACGTTGCATTCAGCAAGGTACATTCCAACTTTCGAAACCCGGTGTCATCTGATGCACCAATAGTGGCAGTAGTTTATTTTGAAGTAATTCAGTCTGGCAGGGTTGTAATAGTTAAAATCGAAGAATCATCCGACATCGAGCGATTCGATGATGCCTGCGTCAGGGCAATTGATCGCTCAAGCCCATTTCCTCCTTTGCCGCGAAGTTTCCAGGATGAGATTATTGGAATAACCCTGCCGTTTATGTATGAACCCCATTAAGAAAAATCCCACGAATGAGATTTAGAAAAATATTGGCTGCCGCAATTTCCCTCGTCCTTATCTCTGCAACATTTGCTTTTGCCCAGCGGGAAGGAGTCCGCAATGTTTATTTTGATACGCTCAAAATCGGCTATGTCGAACCGACTCCAATCGGTGTGGACGAAATGAAATATGTCGGCAACGAGTACATTGATAAGAATGATTCTTCGCTGATGCGTTATGTCACTGGCATTGTCAAACGAGACATAGATTTTTACGCCGATTTTGATCTGGTACCGATAGACAGCTTCTTTATTAAGACTTATGAGATTCTGGAACTGGACTTGCGCGGCTGGAAAAGACTCGGGGCAGATTATGTCTTAAAGCTTGAAGCTGAATTTCCCGGCAGGAGAAATATGAGAGTTTACTGGAAACTTTTCTATACCTTCAATAATCGCCGGATTGACAAAGGTCGCATCGAAGTGCACCGCGACGAGTGGCGCCATATGGCTCACCGGATTTCGAATGAAATAGTCCGTACCCTGACCGGCGAAAAAGGGATTTTTCTGACCAAAGTAGCTTATGTCAAGAAAATAGGAAAAACCAAAGAAATAGCTATCGCTGATTACGACGGCGCCAACGAAAGGCTTTTGACCAGCAACGGCTCGATCAACCTCTCGCCTACATTTTCACCGAACGGCAAAGAGATTTTCTTTACCAGTTATCTGGAAAAGGACCCGAAACTGTTCAAAGTCAATATAGCCAGCGGCCGGCTCACCAAACTTACTGATTTCCCTGGATTAGCTGCGGCTCCTTCGGTTTCCCCTAACGGCAAAAGACTGGCCTGTGTGCTATCCAAGGACGGCAATTCGGAAATTTATGTGCTGGATATGAAAGGGAGGGTCAAGCGACGGCTGACCCATAACCGCTCAATTGATACTGCCCCCTCCTGGTCGCCAAACGGCAAATATATAACTTTCACATCAGATCGCTCCGGCCGTCCCCAGGTCTATATGATGGATTCCGATGGCCGACGCCAGAGGCGACTTACTTATGAAGGCAAATACAACGACTCCCCTTCCTGGTCAACCCGAGGTGACCGCGTAATTTTTGTGAGCCGCTCAAAAAGAGGCCGGTTTGATATAGCTTCGATTGACACCAGCGGCATTGATTATCACATTATGACCGAGGTCGGCATGAACGAAAACCCCCATTTTTCGCCGGATGGCAAACATTTGGTCTTTTCTTCGACAAGATTAGGTAAACCGGACATTTTCACTATGGATGTCACCGGCCGGCACCAGCGCAGACTGACCCGAACAGGCAACTGCACCAATCCGGTCTGGGGGCCAATTGATTAGAAACAGCAAAGACAGGATATTTTACCCTTTTTATTATTGACCTTTTAGTGTCAACAGTAGATTATTCAATATATTTGAAAGAACAAATTATTATGTATGGAGGCATATAGATAAATGAAAAGATTAAACTTACTATTAGCACTGGCACTCGTATTTAGCATGTCGATGGTAAACTTGTCTTGTGGCGGTGGCCCCAAAAAAGTTGTAGATGAAACTACACCATTCGATACTACTTCTGCAATCCCCGAAGATGTGGCCACAGAAGAAGAACCAGAAGCCCCGCCGGAGATTATCCAGGAGTCACAGTTTGCAACTGTCTATTTTGACTTTGATAAATCCAATCTGCGCGCCGATTCCAAATCAGGCCTTGACAGCAACTATGACCTGCTGATGCAGTTTCCCGATGTGATGGTCAAGATTGAAGGGCATTGCGATGAGCGCGGTACAGTTGAGTACAACCTTTCTCTGGGCGAAAAACGGGCAACTTCGTGCATGGATTATCTGGTTGGACTGGGTATTGATGCTTCAAGGATTTCAACAATCAGCTACGGTAAGGAAAAACCGGTAGATGCCGGACACAGCGAAGCTGCCTGGGACAAGAACAGGCGATGTGAATTTAAAATCATCAGCCAGTAACAATTACGGGTATAAAGAATATGAAAACCCGCAAAGCTGAAACCGAATCCGCCATTTTTATAATGGCGGTTCTGTTTATAGGAATTATTGTCAGTTCCTGTGTTACACCCCACCAGATTGAAGAAGTCCGGGCTGATATCGCTCAGCTCAGTTATGATAATCAGGAAACTCAAACGATGATCAGGCGGGTAGATTCTTTGATGGTCAAGCTCGACCGGGAGAATAAAAAATTCCGCAACGATGTCTCCTATACCACAGAGGAACTTCAGCGCCAAATAGCATTGCTTCTGGAAAACTATAACGAGATGATGAGCCTGTTAAAACAGGTCAGCGCTCAGGGCAAAGTTACTCATATAATCAGATCGTCTCCCGGAACAGATGAACAGACGGCAGATACTATAGTCACCGGCCAGAGCACTATGCCTGCTAAACCACAAATAGATTGCCAAAACGCCTATGATGAAGCTTTTATTCTGGTGCGTCAGGGTGAATATGAAAAATCTATCAGCGAGTTTGAAAAATTCCTGGAAGATTGCAAAGGACACCCATCGGAAGAAAACGCCCACTACTGGATTGGCGAATGCTACTACTCTCTGGGGAAATTTGTAGATGCGGCTGACTGGTTCCAGACGATGATTGAGAGTTTTAAGGGTTCTACCAATAGCGGCAGGGCTTTGTACAAATTAGGACGCTGTCATCAGGAACTGGGAAAAATGGATAAAGCCAGGAAAGCTTTCAAACAAGTCATTGATGACTATCCACAGACGCTGGAAGCAGAACAGTCCAAAGAGCGGTTAAAAGATATAGGTTAAATGTCATCGTCCTTAAAAGTTTCTGTCGCTACTCCTATTCAGCCAATCCCCTACGGTTGCGGCTTTTATCAAACCGAAGAAGAAGCTCTTTATGTACAGCTCGGCGGAATCTTTGGCTCCCAGAGATTCTTTTCGTTTATAGACAGCTCTATTTCACGATTTGATCTCGACCGCCAGGGACGGCTTCTCTTTTTTGAACTGGCCTGCCCCAAACGTAGATGGCAGGTAGTCGAAGAAATTATGATGCCGGAAGTAGTAGAGCCGGCCGATATCCGCTGGCTGAATTTCAGAAAAATAATAAAAGAGCCGGAGTTGTTTGCTGACAAAAACTATTCGAAACTTCTCATAAAACTCTCAGATGATGAACCTGTGAATAACTATTACCTGTCACATTCGATAATCCTTCAGGTTTCCCAGCACAATCTGGCCACCCGCATACTGATAAATGAAATAATTGATGACACCGCCGGCAAAAAGATTGCAGAATTCCGGCGTCAGCTTGGCGGCAAAAAGAGCACCGTTGAGCAGGATAAAAGCATAGGCAGCAACCTGCCCGCCTCTTCTTGACATACTCAGGCAGTCATTCTTAATTGAGGCTATGCCCAAAGAGCCCGATAGTATTTCAAAACAAGCTGAGCAGCTGAGAGAAAAAATAAATTACCATAATCGAAAGTATCATGTCGATGATTCTCCCGAAATTTCCGATGCCGAATTTGATAAACTCTTTGAGCAGCTGCTTCATTTAGAAAAGCAATATCCTGAACTGATCCGTCCGGATTCTCCCTCTCAGCGCGTCGGCTCTGAGGTCTCAAAAAAGTTTGAGAACCTGCCTCATCGAATTCAAATGCTGTCGCTTCAGAAAGTGACTACGGCAGAAGAGTTTGCAGCCTTCGACCAACGGGTCAGCGAGGGGCTGGAGTTAAGCACGGAAATAGAATATTTTGTGGAGCCAAAACTTGACGGCCTGGCCGTTGAGCTGATTTATCGAAACGGCCTATTTGAAACCGGCCTTACCCGCGGCGACGGCAGCAGCGGGGAAAATATTACACCAAACCTGAGAACTATTAAGACAATTCCATTAAAGCTGTCTGAGCGCTGTGCTTCAAAATATCCGCTGCTCGAAGTACGTGGTGAAGTCATCATGCGCAAATCCGACTTTGAAAAACTAAACGAAACTCTAAGAGCAAATAATCAAACGACACTTGCAAATTCGCGCAACGGTGCAGCCGGTTCATTAAGACAGCTCAATTCTAAAATTACAGCTTCGCGGCCTTTATTATTTTATGCCTATGGCATCTCCGATAAAGAGCTTCCGGGAATAGACAGTCAGCAGGCGGCGATTAAACTTCTCAAAAGCGAAGGATTCAAAATAAACGAGCAGGCGCATTCCTCTGTCGGTAGAAATAAAGTCGTAAAAGCGTTTAAAATGCTGACAAAAAGGCGCCCGACGCTTGACTATGAAATCGATGGCATGGTTATAAAAGTAAACTCTTTTGAAGAGCAG
>JADFPZ010000076.1 GCA_022562075.1 Candidatus Zixiibacteriota bacterium
AATTATTCTAAGCATATTGAAAAACTTCGCACGGAGTTAATCGAAATATTGGCCGAGGTCGAAGCTTCTATCGATTTTCCTGAAGAAGAGATTGACCCCCAAGAAACCAGTGCACTTGTCAAACGGCTAACTGACCTGGCCAACTCGATAAGAGACCTGGCGGATTCCTATTCAGGCGGCAGGATAATCAGCGAAGGTTTCAAAATTGCCATCGCGGGTCGCCCGAATGCCGGCAAGTCATCACTTTTTAATCTGCTCTTAAAACAGGAGCGCGCTCTGGTTACTCCAAGCCCCGGTACCACCAGAGATTACCTGTCGGAATGGATTGAACTGGGGGGCTACGCCGTCAACATTATAGACACAGCCGGTCTCAGAAGCGGTGGCGGTGTCATAGAAAAAGCCGGCCAAAGTTCAGCTAAAAAAATTATGAGCCAGGCTGATTTGATTGTCTGGATGGCCGACCTTTCTCAGAAAAAATGGGTGGATTTTCTGTCAGAAGACTTAAATGAAGATCTAAATAGCAATTCGATTATTTTAGGCAATAAGATTGACAAAGTTTCGCTCGACAAAAAGACCGAAAAATTAATATCAAAACATAATGTTCTGCCTCTGTCATGCCTTACCAGTCAGGGAGTGGATAGCTTCAAAAGTGTTTTAGTCAACAGGATAGCTGAATCGATGCCGGACCTTACTTCGGGGCTGGTTGTAACCTCAGCGCGTCACCAGCAAAAGTTGAAATCAGCTCATGACGAAATAAGTCAGGCAAAATGTAAATTAACTGAAAATCAGTCGCCGGAGTTAACCGCCTTGGATCTTCGTCAGGCTGCCAATGAACTGGCCGAGATTACCGGCCGCATATATAATGAGGATATTCTGGGGCAGATTTTTTCAAAGTTCTGCATTGGTAAATAACGTCTGACTACTAAAATGTTTCACATGAAACGCGCAGTCTTTTCTATTCGCTTTTCTTTATTTTTTATATAAATTCAAGCTTAGAGAAACTTCAGATGACTCATAAAGATTTTGACATAGTTATAATAGGCGGCGGACATGCCGGAGTTGAAGCCGCTCTGGCCGCTTCACGAATGGGTAAAACTTCTGCTATTGTCACCATGGACGCTAAAAAGTTAGCGCTTATGTCCTGCAATCCGGCTATCGGTGGGATTGGCAAGTCTCACGTCGTCAAAGAGATAGATGCTCTGGGTGGAATTATGGGAATGGCTGCCGATGCTTCGGGGATTCAATTCAGGAGACTAAACTTATCGCGGGGCCCGGCAGTATGGTCTACCAGAGTGCAGTGCGACCGCCGTTATTATAATGATTATGTGGTTGAGTATGTCTCAGGAGAGGCTAGGATTGAGGTTATCGAAGATCTGGCCGGCGAAATTCTGACAGAGAACGGCAGAGCAATAGGCATCAGAACAGAATCGGGCGTTCTTATACAATGTGATGCAATAATAGTAGCTACCGGTACTTTCTTAGGCGGGCTGATTCACATTGGTGAAAAGAAGATTAAGGCTGGTCGCTTTGGAGAAAAGGCAGCTTACCGGCTTTCTGATTCGTTTCGGGATTTAGGTTTTGAAATCTCACGACTAAAAACCGGCACGCCGCCCCGCCTCAATGGAGATTCTATTGACTGGGACAAATGCCAGATTCAGCCGGGGCATGAACCGATGCCGCTCTTTTCGCATCAGACCAAAAGAGACGCCTTTGAGCAAACGCCCTGCTATCTGACCTATACCACCGCTAAAACCAAAGAAATTATCTTAGAAAATATCAAACGCTCCCCTATTTTTTCGGGTCAGCTTAATTCCACCGGCCCGCGCTATTGCCCGTCTATTGAGGATAAGTTCTACCGTTTTGCGGATAAACCACGTCATCAGCTCTTTTTGGAGCCTGAAGGAAACGGCACCAGCGAGGTTTATCCTAATGGCTTTTCAACATCTTTGCCCGAAGACGTACAGGCTGCTGCTATTAAAACAGTTACCGGACTGGAGCAAGTGGAAATAACCCGGCCGGGCTATGCTGTAGAATATGACTACTGCCCGGCCAGTCAGATCAAAGCAAATTTAGAAACTCACCTGGTCAAAGGACTTTTCTTTGCCGGTCAGATAAACGGGACTTCAGGCTATGAAGAAGCAGCCGGACAGGGACTTATGGCTGGCATAAACGCTGTCTTGCAGATTGAAAAGGAGCCGCCGTTTATATTAGACCGTTCTGAAGGTTATATCGGCGTTATGATTGATGATTTGACAACCCGCTCGACCACCGAGCCATACCGCTTGTTTACTTCCAGAGCCGAATACAGACTTTCAATGCGCGAAGATAACGCCAGAGACAGAATGGCTGACTACGCCCGAAAGTATAATCTTCTTCCAAAAGCTGTGCTAAATTCATTCCGGGAGCTTCAAAGCAAAACCGAGACAGCTATTTCGAGTTTCAAGAAAGTCCGACTGGCAGCAGAGGATTTGAGGAAGTACGCTAATGAGCTTAGCAATATGAACAGTATGACTTTGGAGCATTTCCTTAAGCAGCCCCGGATAAGTATTGCCAAGGCAATGCCCCTGTTGGTTTTACATAATAGCGAATTTGCTGACCAGCCTGAAGTTTTAGAACGTGCTGCGATTTTTATCCGCTATCAGGGCTATATCGAAAAGCAGCAGCGCGAAGTTGACAAGTTTAAGAAATTGGAGCATGAGAGAATTCCTGAAAATTTTGTTTTTCAAGCTATTACGGGGCTAAAACTGGAAGCTACCGAGAAATTTCAACGCTTCCGCCCGGATTCATTAGGGCAGGCCAGTCGCATTGAAGGAATCACACCGGGCGATGTCGCAGTACTTTCTGTTCATTTAAAAAGGCATAAAGCGACAGCATAGTGGCCGAATTGGAAAACTCTTTTTTTGAAGTTAAAATAGAGGATCTTCTTAAGAAACATTCCCGAGATGGTAGATTACAAGATTATCTAAGCCTGCTGACTTTAGAAAACGAGAAAACGAATCTTGTTTCACGTGAAACATCAGCTTCAGATCTAAAGAGACTATTAGCAGAATCTCTCGTGCCTTTCGAAAAATTAGAGCTTGAGTCTGTCAATAATTATCTTGATATCGGCTCAGGCGGCGGACTTCCTGCTATTCCTATTATAATAACCATAAATCCCGCCCAATCTATCTTGATAGAGCGCAGAAACAAAAAAGCCTCAGCTTTAAGGCGCATTTCATTCGAGTTGAAAATAAAGCCTGCGATAGTTCAGCAAACATTTGAAGAGATTGAATTTGATCACACTTTCGATCTAATTACTGTTCGCCTGGTGCGCCTCTCTACGGCTATTCTTAACAAAATTTCTGTGATTTTATCTCATTTAGCTGTGTTTATCTATTATGGTGCTTTCCAGTCAGATAAATGCCCCCCGCAGCTTTCTTATACTATCTATTCCTATGCTACCGGTGACGATTCACCTGCCAAAGCCTTTACGATATTTACAAAAACTGGAAAATAAGAGAAAAAGACTTTGTCCGGCTATTTCTATGTTGCCGGTGACGATTCGCCGGTTAAGACCCTTACACTCTTTAGAAAAAATAAATAAATAAAGAGACTTCGTCTAACTATTTCTATGCTATTGACCAGGATACGCCAGCCAAAACCTTCACGATTATCAAAAAAACTAGTAAATAAAAAAAAGAGACTTCGTCTCTTTTATGTTGTTTGAAAACTCCTCCAAAGATAAGCTTAAAGGGAAGTTATAGCAAAAACCATTATTGCTTAAGGAGTCTGTTCTGGCTAAGAAAATTGCAATTGCCAACCAAAAAGGCGGAGTCGGAAAAACAACTACTGCCGTTAACCTGGCCTCCTGTCTGGCTGCCGCCGAAAACAAAACCCTTTTGGTAGATATGGACCCGCAGTCCAACAGCTCCAGCGGCATAGGGCTTTCAAAAGAAAATATAGAGCAGTCAATCTACGACATCCTGATAAATAACGTTTCTCCAAAAGAGGTTATAAAGGATACAGCCCTGGAGTACTTAAAAATCCTGCCGTCGTCGATATCACTGGTCGGCGCCGAGATTGAAATGGTTAATATGATGTCGCGTGAACATCAGCTGAAAAAAGTGCTGACGCCAATAGCGGATAAGTTCGACTACGTTATCATCGACTGTCCGCCCTCGCTGGGGCTTTTAACTATCAACGTATTAACGGCAGTTGATTCGGTTATTATTCCGATGCAGTGTGAGTACTTCGCACTCGAAGGACTGGGACAGTTGATGAACACCATCAATTTGGTTAAAGAAAATTTGAATCCGAGCCTTGTCGTCGAAGGTGTTGTTCTTACAATGTATGACGGCAGGCTCAATCTCTCAAGACAGGTTTCGGACGAAGTTCGCAAACATTTTGACGAGCGTGTTTATGAAACGGTAATTTCGCGAAACGTGCGGTTATCTGAAGCGCCCTCATTTGGCAAGCCGATAATCCTTTATGATATAATGTCAACCGGTGCAGAAAATTATATGTCACTCACCAAAGAGGTAATAGCAGGATGAATAATCGAATAGCGTTAGGACGCGGCCTTGAGGCTTTAATCCCCACTAAAACCGTGACGGATACGACCGATAATAAATTAAAGATGGTAGCAACTGATCGCATTAGTCCGAATCCGATGCAGCCGCGCCAGACATTTAACGAGGAGCGCCTTAGCGAATTGGCGCAGTCGTTTAAGACCGACGGTATAATGCAGCCGCTGGTGGTTGCGAAATCGGGCGGCGACTTTACCATCATTGCCGGAGAGCGCCGGTTACGTGCCGCCAAACTTGCAAATATTTCCCAGGTGCCGGTTATTGTAATGGATGAAACTGATGACACCCGTAAACTTGAACTGGCTCTGGTAGAAAACATTCAGCGTGAAAACTTAAATCCTATGGAAATTGCCTGCGCCTTTACAACTTTGCTGGAAAAGTGCGGCTTGACCCACGAACAGCTGGCCGGGCGCGTTAACAAAAGCAGGACCTCGGTGACCAATGTCATGCGCTTATTGTCTCTGCCACTGCCGGTGCAGCAGTTAGTCAGAAAGGGGCGGCTGACCGAAGGCCACGCCCGGGCAGTATTATCTCTGCCCACCGAAGAGCAGATGCTGAAATTTGCCGACCAGATTGTCAAAGGTTCTTTTTCGGTTCGGGAAACCGAAGAAACAATCAGGCGTATAAAAAAGAGACGCTTGATTCCGAAAAGAAAAGCGCCGATGATTGCTGATTTTGAATCCAGTTTGAAACAATTACTGGGGACATCGGTAAAAATTAAGCACGGACTTAAAAGAGGAAAGATTGAAATTGAGTACTACGGTGAAGAAGACCTGGTGCGCCTAGTCTCACTTCTAAAAAGAATTTAGTAATACAAAATGGCAAGTTCGAAATTTATAACCATTATGTTCATTCCCGAAGGGGCAGAGGCCAGGCGCGGCATTCGTGTCCGCAAATGGCTTCTTCAGGCGGTCGCCGGTGCCTTCGGAGCATTACTACTGGGCATAATTTTGTTCTTTGTTTTTTATGGGAAAATTTTGGCCGAAGCAACAATGGCCGATAATTTGAGAGAAGAAAACGAACGACTCTTAAAATATCAGTATAAAGTGCAACTGTTAGAACAAAACTTAAATCAAACCCGCGACATTGTCAGCCGCCTGATTGAACTGGCCGGAATTGATATTGAGTTTCCGATACTGCCCGATGATTCCACATTGTTTGCCTCAATTGATAAAACAGCCATGGCGGCGGTCAGACGCTCTGCCGGTGCAGATATGAGCATTCCCTCGGGCTTGCCGATACAGGGATTTATCTCACAGGATTTTGTGATAGATGACTCTGCCCGCTACCACCCGGGTATTGATATAGCCTGTGCCGAGGGAACACCGGTTTTGGCGACTGCTATTGGTGAAGTTATAATGACTGGTGAGGATGAAGTTTACGGGAAAATTGTCGTTCTAAAACATAATGACAGCATTATCTCGCTTTACGGCCATAACAAAGAGATTTTGGTGCAGAAAGGGGACAAAGTCTTGCCGGGCAGCCGCATTGCGCTATCAGGTAATACCGGAAAGTCCACCGCCCCGCATTTGCATTATGAAGTAAAAATAAACGATGAACCCATTAACCCTTTAGAATTGAAGTAAGTTATGAAACTAATTCAAAGCGAAACGGATGGTGCAATGAATACGATTATTGGCAAGGACACCGTATTTAACGGAACTCTTGACGTCAAAGGCGGGCTGAGAGTTGACGGCACAGCCAAAGGCAAAATTATCTGTTCCGATGCGGTCACAATCGGTGCCACCGGCGTAGTCGAGGCAGAAATCGAGGGGTCCACAGTCATTATCGCCGGACGAATGATTGGCAATGTCAGCGCCACAGAAAAAGTAGAGCTTCAGGCCAAATGCGAGATGGACGGTGATATTCGGGCTAAATCGCTGGTTATTGAGCAGGGCGCTATGTTCTCGGGCGCCTGTAATATGAAAGACAGCCACCCGGATTTGGGCTTTTTGGATCCAAAAGAGAGTCGCGAGCCGGTACCGGCAGTCGAAGCCGGTGACGAAGACTACGAAGATTAGTTTTTCTACATTTTTGATCTTCCATTTGCTCGAATGTTGAATTGTGGAAAAACAGCCCGATGTGTGGATAAGACTCTAAATTGTTATATTTCAAGCACTAACGGCCTTGAGATAAATTAAAAGTATAGCTTTATCCACACTTGCAGCAATTAACTGATTGAGTTTTAATAAGATAGTCTGGCTATTAGTCCTGTAGGGTACCATGGCCTTTAGTGGTTCTGCCTGTTTTTGAATTTTCGAGAAAAGCCGGATTGTTCACATCCTGACGCAGGGTCCTCTCAAAAATGAAAAAAACTCACTCCTAGGGGGCATTAACCATGTTAAGTCATTTCGGATTGATATCTTCCCAAATTTCCGCCACTTTTTTCCAGATATATAGTATAATGATGAAAGTTAATATTTTGAAATCAATCAAACTACGTTTGTGGAGGTTAGATGTCCCTTGTTGAGACCAAATCTGATATTACTGCGGTAGAACAACTTCACACCGCCCACCAAAAGATAATTAGAGAAATCGGCAAAGTTATTATAGGCCAGGAAAAAGTTATTGAGCTGCTATTGATATCGCTGCTCTCGTCCGGCCATTCTCTACTCATCGGCGTGCCCGGTCTGGCCAAGACGCTGCTGATTTCAACTCTGGCTAATGCTCTTAATCTAAAATTCAGCCGGATTCAGTTTACGCCTGACCTTATGCCGGCGGATATCACCGGCACCGAGATAATCGAAGAAGACCATACCACCGGCAAACGACAATTCAAGTTTGTTAAAGGACCGGTTTTCGGCAACATAGTCCTGGCCGATGAAATAAACCGCACCCCTCCCAAGACTCAGGCCGCACTGCTTCAGGCGATGCAGGAACACGAAGTTACCGCCGCCGGAAATACGTATAAACTCGACGAACCATTTTTTGTCCTGGCTACCCAGAACCCGATAGAACAGGAAGGCACCTACCCCCTTCCCGAAGCACAGCTCGACCGCTTTATGTTTAACATAATGGTAGATTATCCCTCAGGCGCCGAAGAGCAGGAAATTGTAAAATCAACTACCGCCGTGCCTGACTATCAGCTTAGCAAAGTTCTTTCGCCGGAAGAGATTATTGGATTTCAGCAGTTGGTGCGCCGGGTGCCGGTTTCGGATCACTTGATTGAATACGCGGTTGACTTAGTCAGAGCCACCCGCCCGCCCGATAAAAGTGCGCCAGACTTTATCAAAAACTGGGTAAACTGGGGCGCTGGACCAAGAGCTTCGCAGTATTTGATACTGGCTGCCAAAACAAAAGCAATTCTCGATGGCCGCCCTACCCCCGGCGCCGAAGATGTCCGCTTTGCAGCTTATCCGGTTTTGCGTCACAGGATTGTAACCTCGTTTAACGCCGAGGCCGATGGCATCGACACCAACGAAATTATCAGACGGATACTTGAAACGGTTAAAGAAAAGAGCTAGTAGGCAAAATTTAGTAGCCCGCCGTCCTTCGACTCCCTCGACTTCGCTTCGGGACCTTGTCCGCTCAGGATGACGGGCAAATGAATACAAGAATGAATTTGTGGGCGGCAGCTTAAGGCATGTCCTTAATGGTCTTGATCAAGTTTAAGGCGTGTCACCCTGAGCTGACATGGTCCCGTAGGAGTCGAAGGGGTCGATGCGTGCTGGCTTGAAACGAGTCACCCTGAGCGGAGTCGAAGGGTCGAAAGCCGAAGGGTCCATTACTAGGAAGCAATATTATGTTCGAATCGATTAAAATCTCAAATCTTCCTCCCTACGCCAAACTCTTCGTAGGGCTCTTTACCACCCTGATGCTTGCTGTCTGTGCCTGGACGATACTGATTCTTTATATCCAGGAAGGGATGATTAGCGAAGAAGAAGTTCCCGCCTATGTCACCGAACCATACGGCCAGGCAGAATCAGCAGACGACACCAAGGGAGAGTCAGAAACTGGCGAAGCAAGCGACAGGCCTGGCCCGGAACAATTCGAACATAATGTAAAATTAGCGCACACCCACATTAACGGCCAGACGCTTCTCTTCTTTGCAATCGGCTTGGTCTTTTTGTTCACCTCAGTAAAACCGAAGATCAAAATAGCGACCCTGTGGGTCTTTGGTCTTTCTATATTCGTTCACGCTTTCGGACTGGCCGGCCAGCATTTTCATTGGTTCTACGACGACATACTGGCTATCAGCGGCTTTTTGATTCTCGGTTCAATCGCATATATGGCCTTTGTCATTTACGTTAACCTGCTTGAAAAACCGGCGCTAAAAAAATAATGAACACAAGCCATCAGCAATACCTCGACCCGGAGATTGTCTCCAAGCTAAAAGGGATGGAAATCCGCGCCCGCATGGTGGTCGAAGGATTCATCGCCGGCCTGCACAAATCTCCCTATCACGGATTTTCGGTCGAGTTCGCCGAGCACCGCCAGTATATGCCGGGTGATAATATCCGCGATATCGACTGGAAAGTTTATGCCAAATCAGACCGCTATTATATCAAACAGTTCGAAGAAGAAACCAATCTCAAAGCCTATCTGCTGCTGGACTGCTCGGCCTCGATGGCCTACCAGTCCGGAGACCGCATCACTAAAATGGATTATGCCCGCTTGTTATGCGGTGCGCTGTCGTACATGATGCTCAAGCAAAGAGACGCAGTCGGCCTGGTGACTTTTGATGAAAAACTCCGGCAGTATATTCCCCCGCGCTCAAAATCTGGACATCTGCATGTTCTCTTAAACGAACTGTCCCGGCAAGCGCCATCGGACAAAACCGATATCACCTCGACTTTACACGAAATGGCCGAGCGTATCAAAAGGCGCGGGCTGGTTATTATATTGTCCGACCTGCTTGACGAGGCCGACAAAATTATCTCCGGACTCAAGCATTTCAGGTACAACAAGCACGAGGTTATAGTCTTTCATATTCTGGACCCGCGCGAACGTGATTTTGCTTTTCCGTCTGAAGCGATATTTAAAGATATGGAAACCGGCGAAGAGCTGACCACTCTGCCTTATCAGATCAAAGGGCATTATGCCAGAGCGGTCTCTGATTTTTCTGAAGAGATTGCCTCCGCCTGCCGCCAGTCAAGAATCGACTACCACCCGATCGACACCTCCATGCCCTTCGACAAAGCCCTCTACGCCTTTTTGGCTAAAAGGGAGAGGTTGTATTAGGGGGAATTAGGTTTAAAAGTGAAACCAAATATGTAGGGGTTCAATATATTGAACCCTCTTTAGGTAAGACTATGAATACAAAATATGGCCGACGTCGTTCCATAAGATTGAAAGACTTCAATTATTCCCAGAGTGGCCTGTATTTTATTACGATTTGTACTGCCAGCAAGCACAGCTTGTTTTGTACCAACTCTGAACATTCTGTCAACTTATCGCATATAGGCAAGATAGCGCGACATTTTTGGTTAAAAATACCAGACCATTTTCAAAATGCAAAGCTTGATGAATTTGTAGTGATGCCAAATCATATACATGGCATAATAGTGTTGATGGGCGATGAGGAAAATAGGGCTGAAAATATTCAGCCCCTACAGCCTCATGAGCAGAATGTAGGGGTTCAATATATTGAACCCACCTCACCACATAACAAGATTCAGCATATTGAACCCACCTCACCACAAAACAGGTTTCAGCATATTGAACCCACTTCATTCCAAAACAGATTTCAGCATATAACGCCCAAGTCAATCGGGTCAATTGTTCGTTCATATAAGGCGGTGGTGACACGTCAATGTCGCAAAGATGAAATCTGTGAAATAGTCTGGCAGAGAAATTTCTATGAGCGAGTCATTCGTGGCGAAAAGGAACTAGACCGCCTACGAGAATATATTGCAAACAATCCTCTGAATTGGAGTCTGGATAGAGAAAATCCTGATTCTGAGAATTATGAATTGGAATACACTGAATATTTTGGGACTAAGTGAAATAGAGAGAGGTTGGGTTAGGGATATGACAAAATTTTCGATAACTATTCAGATTGTATTATGGCTAGTGGTTACGTCGATTTGTTCTCAAACAGTCCATAGGAGCGATATCGACTATTTTGTGGGGAGACTTCAGGTAATTGAATCTGAAAAGGGCCGTAATATTGATTGCTGTGCGTTTGTAGACTGGTTTGTTGAAAAAGCTGATCTGTACCTGCCCTTATCACAGCGACGGCCCAATTTACGTTCTGTACCCCATT
>JADFPZ010000283.1 GCA_022562075.1 Candidatus Zixiibacteriota bacterium
GTATTTGATGGCTGCCCAAATAGTGAACCGACCGAAAAGTTGATTCGCGAAACTATGTCTGAACTTGGCGGCGATGTTAAAATTGAAGTCGTTACAGTTGTGGACAATTATGATGCCGTTGCGAAGAGATTCCTGGGTTCACCTTCAGTCAGAGTAAACGGAAAAGACTTAGAAATAGAAGAAGATGCTACTACACAGTATTCAATGCGCTGCCGAATTTATCGCACGGATGAAAGTCAATCGGGTCTTCCGTCGAAAGAAGTTCTAATCAAGGCGATACAGGCAGCCCGGAAGAGAAGTGAGTGATGATACAACTAAATTATGGAAATTCAGTGCTGATGGGAAAACGGATTCTGTTCGGTTTATTATTTGCCTCAGTCTGGCTTGTTGGGCCTGCCGAAGCTCAATGAGCTCTCTGAAGCACACCCAATCTGCCGGTCGGCAGATCAGTTAGTACAATTATCCACAAGGGCGATCTTCGCCTGGGACTGGATTATGCCTTCACTCGCAGGGATATCCTGCGTAGCGGAACAGAAACCTTGATTGATGCACTCAAGCAGAAGACCGAGTCACATATAATCAGTTCATCAATGTCTTTTGGAATTTCAAACCATCTTAGTATAACTGCTTCCGTACCCTTGATTATTAATCGAAGTGTGAATAGATCACTTGACCGGACCGCGATGAATTTCGGCGATCTTTCGGTCATGGCACAACTGTTCTTTGGCACACAACTGTTTTCGATGCCGGCTAATGTGCAGGCGGCACTTGGCAGTTCTTTTCCGGTTGGTGGAGGTGTCACAAACATCATGACTGATGAACGAAATTTTGCCAGCGGCACAGTTGATCCCATCGCCAACCTGATTGTTGCTGTAGGGATTGTTCCCGGCTGGAACGTGACAGGGAAATTCTTCACTCGCCAGGTAGTGACAACTTCGTCGGACAATCAAAGAACAGGAAATCACCATAGCTACGTACTGGAGACGAATTACGCACCGCTTGGGAGAAGCTATACAGCCAATTTTGGTATGCTGGCTGTCAGTAGGTCTCAAGACGAAATAGGGGGCGTCGCTTTTCCAAACAGCGGCGGCAACTGGATCTATGCTATTGCAGGAGGTTCAAAAACTCTTGTTGGAGCCGGAGAATCAGCAGTTCGAATTTGGACAGAATTTCAATTGCCTGTACATGTTAACGTCAGCGGTGTGCAGTTGACAGAAAAATGGAATCTCCGTTTCGGGTTTTCAACAGGCATCAGTATTTTTGGACATGATGAACCGAACAAAAAGCCTGATATATTTACTGCCCCGGACAGCAAAAACTAATGATGAACTACAGGAGGCAAATGAATGAGCCAAAATATTATAACTACATTTACGAGACTTATTGCCGCTGTTGCAATTTGCGCTGTGGGTGCTTTTTTAGTTCCGGGGACTTTGATGTCTCAGGATGAATCTTCTCACTTGCAGCAATTGATCGACAAACTGGTGTCGAGTTACAATAAGAAAGATGCTGTTGCCTATCGAGAAAATTTTAGCGAAAAGCTTAAAGAAAAACTTACGCTGAAAAAAATTGAAAATATACTGGACGTAGGTGTGGATGAGCAGGACTTAATAATATCGCATAGCGCAGATATTAGTCCCGATGGCAGGAGAGCTCTCGTTTTCGTTGAGACAGAAAACACAAAACTCGATCTTCACATTCGTATCAACAGTGATAATAAAATCGAGCGTTTAAGCTGGTACTCACATAAGGCAGATCCTTCCGAAAATAATATGACTGTCCATGAGAAGCGTCTTATTCAAGAGCGATATCAGCCTTATGTCGACCAGTTTATACAGGCTGTCCGGGATACTAACGCAGAATTAATTATGTCTTTATTGACTCAGGACGATGACGATGATTGGACCGCTGAAGACTATCGTTCTTTTTTGACTCAAATGTATGACAGACGAGGCGGATTCAAAAAAGTTGGCGAGTTAGAGATAAGTAGTCCTACGGGAGTTCTTTTGCCAATTTATTATGAAACAGCCGTTATGGGATATTATCTCCAGTTTGATGAAGCTAATAAAATCTCGGAACTAAAGATCACCAATTATGCCCCTCCGGAGTCAGTAGGAAAAACTTACGTAGATTTAGGCTCTGATACTT
>JADFPZ010000077.1 GCA_022562075.1 Candidatus Zixiibacteriota bacterium
ATACTCTCGCGGTTTTATGCTGTTAATGTTTCGGTTCCTTACTTTGTCAGTCTTGCGATTTGGGTTGTGGTTGTGTTTTTCTGGAATGTGGCTGGTCGATATCTCTATCGATACAAGAGTCTTACGGAACTTAGTGTGTATGGCTTAGCATTCGGCTTAGTACTTGGTGTTTTGTCTGATGTCTTTTATTTTAGAACAATTCCCGGTGTTTTTACACTACTTTCCGCTAAATCTTTTCTGGATAGTTCCCTGGGTTGATGCGTCTATAATACTCTTAACCAATTCTGCTTCTGTGACATCCCCCTCAAATTTCTCCCAAAACTCGAAAAAGTTATATGCTTCATCATACCAGAAAACATAAAATGCATTGTTTTCTGCTATGACGAGTCCAGGATCCCATGTCATTTGAAATTCTGTATGCTTTATTATATGTAGGCACGGGACCGCCTCTCGTTCTTTACGAGTTCGCCCACGGCAGATGTAGCGCCGTATTGCAGGTCGGGCAGGTTGACCTGCACTGGCTCAATCAGCAATTAATTGATTATGAGCAACAGGATATTTTTGAAATCCGGCAATATCAAAGTAGAAAGAAAGCAATAGAACTGCTGTCCGATGCGGCGCTGTTTTACTTCGGTTTGTCAGCAGACGAAGGTCAGGGTATTACTCCCATTCGAATCTACACTTTGCTGACATCCGGCAGACCTCTTCTGGCCTATGCACCGTCGGGCAGCGAGATTGATAAAATTGTTGCGAAACATAAAAACAGCTTTCGTTTTGATGACAACGCAATTGACAAAGCCAGCGACTTCGTTTGCCGGCAAGCGGAACGGTTTCTTAAGGGTGACCTTTCTTTCAACATTTTACCGGATGGTGTTGCCCAGTTTTCGTCCGAAAGAATGGTCGAAAAGTTTGCCCGGCTGTTTGATGAAGTTTTGGGGAAATAGAATGTTAGCGCAGAAGTATCATCTTTTTGACTGCTCTGAAATTTTCAGATTCTAATTTATAGAAATAGATGCCGCTGGCGGTTTCATGTCCGCTGTAATCGAGCCCGTTCCATTCAAATTTGTGCTGACCGGCAGGCAACTGGCGTTCGACAATAGTAGCCACTTTTCTACCGGTAATATTAAATATAGAAAGGGTCACGCTGGATTTCGAGGGCAGGTCAAAACTGATTGTCGTGGAGGGATTAAACGGGTTGGGGTAATTTTGATAGAGTGAAAAAGTTTCAGGAAGGAGACCTGTTTCTTCTTCGATTGAGGTCGCAATGTCGGATTGAATAAAGGTACTGTCTCTTAAACTCTCGATTATTTCTATTTCGCCTGTCTCAGCGGATATAGCAGAGATCGATGAATTTTTTTCAAGACGGATAGTATATTGTCTGACTGGCAGAGAGAACTGGCCTACGCTCAGATTATCAAAATCAGCGTAGGTAATCTTATTCCTTTCAATGTTGAGAGTAAGCTCGGCACTGTTAAGCTCCAGGCTGCTTTTATAGGAACCGGCTGCTACTGAACCGGTGAGGGCAACCAACAAAGCTGCCAGGACCAATGCTTTCATCTTCTCCTCATTTTGTTTATCAGCTGTCTTTTAATTTTCGGCAGAATTAAGGATTAGCTGCGGAAATATCGATTTCTTATTCTGAATAATTTTAAGTAGTTGAATAACATAGAAATACGAGGTGCACATTTGTATAGCTCGTCGACAGGGAAGCGTTAGTTTCAAGGATCAAACAGTTCCTAAATCGTTGTAATTGAGCAGCTTTCAATCTTAAATCAATCGGGTTAGAGAAAACTGTTCCGCTCTGTTTTGTTCAGGTTCAATGAGATACCAAAATTCAAAATTGTTACTCCCGTTATCCGTTGAGGAAAAATAACTTAACACCTAAACTTTTTTTTAAAGCAGGCTAAAAACCGCTTGACTTGCTCGGTGAAAAAATGATAATTATGGCCAATTCCGGTATAAATTGGTATAAATTGGAGAATAAATTGGCTGGCTTTTACGGACAATTCAAAACCACTCTGGATGACAACGGGCGCTTTGCCCTTCCAGCCAAGCTTCGCTCAGTCTCAGGCCAATCAAAAAAATCCCAACTTTCAGGAGAACTTGTATTGACCAAAGGGCTGGAAGGCTGCCTGAGTTTATACCCAAAAGGTGAATGGGACTCAGTCCAAAGCCGGCTTTCGGCGCTCAATTTTACCAAGCGGGATTTTAGATTTTTCTCAAGGTGGTTTTATTCATCCGCTGCACAAATGACTCCGGATCGCAGCGGCAGAATGGTCATTCCTGCTCATCTCATTGCCGAAGCCGGTCTCAAAAAGGAGTTGTTAATAATTGGTGTTAATCGCTGGGTCGAAATATGGAACCCTGAAAGATATGAGTACTACTTAAAGCAGTTCTCTGGAAGTTTTGAGGAGGTTGCAGAAAGACTTTTCTCAGGAGATGAACCCAGGCCGGAATGAATATGACCATCAGCCGGTACTGGTAGAAGAGATAATAAAGCTGCTGATAACTGACAGCAATGGTTCTTACATAGACTTAACAGCCGGACTCGGCGGACACTTGGCGGCACTGGCCGGAAAATTAGAGACGGATGCAAAACTTTTTGGAATCGACAAAGACAATGAAGCGCTCGAGAGAGCAGGAGAAAAGCTCAAGACGCTCAAGCAGTCAGTTGAGCTCAAATGGGGCAGCTATGTTGAAATCGAATCTGTCATGGCGGAGTTTGGGGTCGAAGGTTTCGATGGAGCACTTTTGGATCTTGGCTTGTCGTCGCTTCAGATTGATAAAGCTGAGCGCGGATTCTCCTTTTCAAACGATGGCCCGCTTGATATGCGCTTCGACAAAGACTCAGATGTTTCGACGGCAGCAGATTTAGTAAACAATTTAAGTGAGAGGGAACTGACCCAGATATTCAGGGAATACGGAGAAGAAAGGCGGTCAAAATTTGTGGCTGCCGGCATTGTCAGGGAAAGACAAGAAAAAATGATCCTCACTACTTCACAGCTGGCTAATATAGTCAAATCAATAATTCATCCTCCTTATCAAATTAAGTCATTAGCCAGAATTTTTCAGGCCTTACGTATAGCGGTCAACTCAGAACTTGAAACTCTTAAGTCAGCTGTTCCAAAAATAGTAGAATGTCTCAAGACTGGCGGCAGGCTGGCGGTCATATCGTATCACTCGCTTGAAGACAGAATAGTCAAAAATTGTTTCAGGAATCTTCTGGGGGCCTGCACTTGTCCGCCCGATTTTCCGGTGTGTGTTTGTGGCGCCAAAGCACAAGTAAAGCTGATTACAAAAAAGCCGCTTTATCCAACAGATGCCGAAATTAGTTCAAATCCGCGGTCGCGCTCGGCCCGCCTGAGAGTTGTGGAGAAAGTAATCTGATGCGTCACACCGTGCGACAGTTCAAAGAAATTGTTGATATAAATGGTTCGCTATTTAACAGGCTGCGCAAGAACAGATATTTCCCATATGCACTTTTGACAACGGTCTTTTTGGCGGCGGCCTGTGTCCATATCTGGCAGCGGGTGCACGTACTGAAGCTCGTTACCGAAGTCTCAGAACTTACCAGAGAGAATATCAAGCTTGACGACGCGCTTAAGAAGATAGATTCAGAAGTTGCCCGTTTATCGATGGCTACCCGTGTGGAAAAGTATGCCATTGATACCCTGGGTATGATTCATGTTCCGTCCAACCGCTTATATACACTTATTCCGGGCGATAAAACGATGCATGACAAGGGCGATTTAGAGGCAATGTCAGAGGCGGTCAGAAGAATTGTTGAATACCTGCCGGTAACTTCAGAAAATACGGCCATGGCCGGCGAGCCATCGCAGATTAGAATCGACAGTCCAAGTGCAGCGGGTAGCGACAAATGAAAAGAACAAAACTTGAGAAGATACGACTTGGCTTTATATTTGTACTAGTTGTTACGTTCTTCTTAGTGGCCTTGGCACGTTTGGTACATCTTCAGATTGTCCATGGCGCCCGATACAAGAATATAGTAGAGCGACAGTCCAGCGGTAAGGTTGCTATTCCTGCCGCCAGGGGACTGATATATGACCGCAGCGGCCAGCTGCTGGCCAGCAATGTCTATGCACCGTCACTATACGCCAGCCCTTCAACCAAAAAAGAATTAGAAGCCGTGGCCGGATTTCTTGATCAACAATTTGGCTTAAAAAGGGGTAGTTCGAAAAAGAAATACAACCTGGCTGTTAACAAGTTCAGCTGGATAAAAAGACTGATGCCTGATGACTTGTCACGTCGTATTTCGCAGACCGCTCCGCGCGGACTTTACTTGCGCAACGAAACCAAGCGCAAGTACGCTTTTGGCAATGTAGGCAAACAGATACTTGGTTTTACAGATATTGACAATGTCGGTCGCAGCGGCATTGAACTTTCGTTCGACTTTATGCTCGCAGGAGAAAGAGGCTGGGCGGATATTCGGCGCGATGGCCTGCGCAACACTTTCCGGGTAAAAGAGCAAGCCCTGGTAAAACCTGTCCCCGGCGAGTCGCTGGTTTTGACAATCGACTGGCGAACACAGGAAATTGTAGAAAATGAACTTAAATGGGCAGTTGAGAAGTACCACGCCCAAGCAGCCATGGCAGCTTTCGTCAATTGCAACAGCGGCGAAATTCTGGCCATTGCTCATTATGATCCCAGCGAACCGAACCGAGACAAACCGTTTAAGCTTCGGGCCGTTACCGACCAGTTTGAGCCTGGCTCAAGTTTCAAAATTTTCTCGGCGGCAGCAATACTGGAGTCGGGAGAAATTGATTTTGCCGACTCGACTTACTGCGAAAACGGCAGCTGGAAAATTGGGAAAAGAACCCTGTCGGACTCCGAAGAACACGGCTGGTTAAATTTCCGCTCGATTTTCGAGTTGTCCAGCAACATTGGCCTGGCCAAGAATGCGATTAAGACCGGCGGGCGGCAAATTTACGAGGCGGCGCTCAAATTTGGCTTTGGTAAAAAGACAGAAATTCAGCTTCCCGGAGAAAGCTCCGGCTCAATTGTCAGGGCAGTTGACTGGTCGAGCGAAAGCGTTACAGCTTCGCTGGCTATCGGCTATGGGGTAGCAGTGACCTGTTTACAGATGGCCACGGCGACAGCAGCAATCGCCAATGGCGGCACCTTATATAAACCGACAATCATAGTCGGTCAGGTTGATGAAGACGGCACAATAGTTGGCAAATCTTTTCCTGTTGCTGTCAGCAAGCCAGTCTTGAAATCGACTATAGATACTTTGAAATCTTTTATGCGCGGCGTGGTAGAGACAGGCACCGCCACTCGAGTGAATTCCGAATTGATAAATATAGCAGGCAAAACCGGTACAGCCTGGATGGCTAATCTGGAAAAAGGCGGCTACTACCGAAGTAAGCATGTGGCCAGTTTTACCGGCTTCTTTCCCTACGAAGACCCGGTCGTGGCCGGAGTGGTCGTGCTGCTAAATCCGAAGCCGGTCTATTATGGCGGCTGGACGGCCGGTCCTGCATTTAAACG
This sequence comes from Candidatus Zixiibacteriota bacterium, assembly GCA_022562075.1. GTDB lineage: Bacteria > Zixibacteria > MSB-5A5 > GN15 > FEB-12 > JACZWU01. Next base: position 5,509 of record JADFPZ010000077.1, read on the forward strand.
GATAGTAGAGCGATGGGGCATGCTTAACCCGGATAGAATAACCGGCTCCGGCAAATTCGCACTTACTAAGTCTGACAAGAATATTAAGACAGTCGAGATTCCTAATTTGATAGGACGCGATGTTGTTCTGGCCGAAACGATGGCAGCCACCGGCGGCTTCGCATTCCGCCCTGATAAAGAGAAAGGTGTGGTTGTCTGGCAGTACCCGCCGGCTGACAGGCTGGCGCTATATGGAGACGACATTTTGGTGTCGGTTCAGCACCGGGATTTGCAAGAAAAAGTTTTTCCAGATCTAAAAGGTCTTTCAATCAGAGAGGCGGCGGCAATTTTGTCGTTTCTAGGTATAAAGTATGAAGTAAATGGAAAAGGCAAAGTGGTCAGACAATGGCCTTTGCCTGGGAAAACAGTTAACCGCAGTGCGGTTTGTAATGTTCACTGTGGCTAATTTTTGGAGGAGTCATAAAACTCAGGGATTTAATATCGGATGTGGAGAAGGCGCAAGTGACCGGAAATGCTGATTTGAACATAGCAAGTATCGAGTACGATTCCCGTCGTGTCAGCAGTGATTCACTGTTTGTGGCCATCAGCGGAATGAAATTCGATGGCTATGATTTTGCCGAACAAGCAGTTGCAAACGGCGCGGTGGCAGTTCTGGGTGAGAACAAAGAATGTTCTTTGCCCCAGGCTCACGTATCAGTTCCCAACGCCCGCCGGGCGATGGCCGACATTGCTGCCCGTTTTTATGCCTACCCGGCAACTAAACTAAATCTGTTTGGTGTAACCGGCACCAATGGCAAGACAACCACTTGCTTTTTGATCAGGGACATTCTTGAGGCGGCCGGCCATACAACTGGTCTGCTGACATCCTCTGTTTACGACACCGGCAGAGAAATCATTCAGGCCTCGCGCACCACTCCGGAATCTCTGGACCTGCAGCGGCTGCTCTTTCAAATAAATAAAAATTCGTGTGACAGCGCTGTCATCGAAGTTTCTTCGCACAGTTTGGTCATGCACAGAGTAGATAATGTGGCCTTTAAGACGGTGCTGTTTACCAACCTGACCAGAGACCATCTCGATTTTCACAAGTCGATGGAAGAATATCTAAAGGCCAAAGCACAGCTGCTTGATCATCTTACGGAGAATGATGCGACTGCTGTAATCAATATAGACGTGCCCGAATTTGTGTCGCTTATGAATTTAGATGACATAAAATTTGTGACCTATTCAATAGATAATCCCGAAGCTGATATTTATTGCAGCAGCTATCGCATTGAGCCGTCATCGACAAAATTTGATTTGATGACGCCGACCGGAATGCACAATGTCGAACTGAACATTCCGGGGCGGTTTAATCTTATAAATGCTGTTGCTGCTGCCGCTGCCTGCCATAGCGCGGGCATAGCCGACGAAGATATTGTCAGAGGCTTAGAGAGCGCCGTGCCTGTGCCGGGGCGTTTAAACTATATCGATCAGGGTCAGCCGTTTGCGCTCTATGTAGATTTTGCACACACTCCCGATGCTTTAGAGCGCGTCTGCGAAACCGTCAAGGAACTTTCAGCGGGACGGCTGCTGCTTCTTTTTGGCTGTGGCGGTGACCGTGATAAGGGTAAGCGTCCGATGATGGGCGAAGTCGCCGGCAGATTAGCGGACTTTGTCTGGGTGACTTCGGATAATCCCCGCAGCGAAGACCCGCTATCAATTATCAAAGATATTAAACCGGGCTTGGCAAAGGCAGGAACAGAGGTAACAATTGAACCTGAACGGAAAAAAGCGATAATCGGAATCATAAAAAAAGCTCAAGCCGGGGACGTGGTCCTGCTGGCCGGCAAAGGAGCCGAAAAATACCAGGAAATTGAGGCTGAGTTTATTCCCTTTGATGAGATAGACATAGCCCATCAGGCGCTCAAAGATTTGGGATACGACCGAGCAAGCGAAGTGGAGAGTTGATAAAATTGGGTTTTGAAGAACTGGCAAAAGAGATACAGGGGAAACTCCTGCCTCTGAAATCAATTAATGATATTTTTGCGGGAGTGTCGATTGATAGCCGGGTTGTTAAATCCGGCGAGCTGTTTATAGCTATTCGCGGTGAAATAAATGACGGACACGCCTTTGTTGACGAAGCTCTCAAAAACGGCGCCCATGGTCTGCTGGTTGATAATCAATTCGAAGAAACAGCAAGTGCCAGTCAAAAAACAGCGGTTGTTGTCGTTGAGAATACGCATGAGGCTATGATGGAAATGGCTAGAAATTATCGTAATAAATGTAATGTCAAAGTGCTGGGCATTACCGGCTCCAACGGCAAGACCACAACCAAAGAATATGCTTTTGCGCTGCTCAATGAAGTTGAAAAAAATGTTTATCGTTCCACGGGTAATCTCAACAATCTTTTTGGTGCGCCGCTGGCCATTTTTGCCATGCCCCAAAACAGCAGCGTGGCTGTTATGGAGATGGGAATATCTGTAACAGGCGAAATGACTAAGCTGGCCCGGATAATTCAGCCGGACCTGGCTCTGATTACAAATATAGGTCCGTCGCACCTTGAGTTTCTTTCAAGTGTGGAAGATGTTGCCCGGGCAAAACTCGAAATTGTATCATCCGAAAACTCTGACTGCCCGCTTATCATAAATGCCGATGACGAACTGCTTGTAAGAGAAGCTAATAAAGTTAAGTCCAGTCTGATAACTTTTGCAATAGACGCTCGAGCTGATTTCAAGGTAGATTCTGTAGATTCTATCGATAAGATAGATGGCTCAAAGCAGAAAATTACCATAGACGGCAGATCTTTTTTGCTTAACTCCATCGGGCGCCATCAGGTTTATAACTTTTTGGCGGCTTATGCCGCTGTTCGCACGCTCGGTTATGACTTCAAAAATGTAACGACCGAACAAATCAATCTGTCGTCAGCGCCAATGCGCGGTGAGACATTAGACCTGAACGGAATCCGTATAATTAACGATGCTTACAATGCCAATCCTGATTCGGTCAAAGCGGGTTTGGAGGCCTTTGAATCTTTAGCACACACAGGGCGACGTGTTCTTATTCTGGGCGACATGCTGGAGCTTGGGGAAGAAGCTCTGAAATATCATAAGAGGCTCGGTAGTTTGTTAAAGGATTTTAGTTTTGACCTGGCCCTTTTGGTGGGACCGCTAAGTAACGTTGTTATTGATGGTGCTGTCGAGGCCGGAATTGACAAAGAAAAACTTATCGGATTTGCTGATTCTTCGGATGCCGCATCCGAAGCCTTAAATCTTCTAAAACAAGGCGACCTGGTATATGTCAAAGGCTCACGCGGTATTGGTCTTGAAAAAATCATTGATCTCCTCAAATCGCCAAAGGGGAATGGCTGATGCTTTATCACCTTTTGTATCCTCTGACAAGTGAGATTTCCGGATTCAATATTTTCAGATACATTACCTTTCGCTCTGCCGGTGCCATGGTGACAGCTATTATTATCTGTCTGATACTCGGCCCGTTGTTTTTACGTCTCTTAAATAAGTTTCAGGTTAAAGAACATATCCGCAGTGATGGTCCGCAAAGTCATAAGTCAAAAGAGGGCACGCCAACCATGGGCGGGCTGATAATTTTGTCCGGTATTATTATACCGACTTTGCTCTGGGCAAATCTTACCAACTACTACGTGCTTTTGGTTCTGGCTGTCACTCTCTGGCTGGGGCTGATTGGCTTCATGGACGATTACTTGAAAGCGATAATGAATCAACCAAAAGGATTAGTTGGGCGGGTGAAGCTCGCCGGCCAGATTGTTCTGGGGCTCGCATTTGCACTAGGACTGTCCTACTGGGGACCTCTGGACCTGTACGACGGCACCACCACTATTCCGTTCTTCAAGAACTATGTACTAAATCTTGGCGTTTTTTACGTACCGTTCATAGTCCTGGTCATTACCGGTTCATCGAATGCCGTTAACCTGACAGACGGCCTTGATGGTCTGGCGATCGGGCTGAGCGCTATTTGTTTTGTGACGTTTGCAATTTTAGCTTACATATCAGGTCGTGCCGATTACTCAAGTTATCTTCAGATAAATTATATCCCCGGAATAGGAGAATTAACAATCTACTGCTCCGCAGCCATGGGCGCGGCAGCCGGGTTTTTATGGTTCAATTCCTATCCGGCGCAAGTTTTTATGGGAGATACCGGTTCGCTGGCACTTGGCGGCGCTATTGGCGCGATTGCGATACTACTAAAACAGGAATTGCTGCTGGTAATAATTGGCGGCGTGTTTGTCATAGAAGTTCTTTCGGTCGTGTTACAGGTATTGTCATACCGTTACCGGGGGGGAAAAAGAATTTTCAAAATGGCGCCATTGCATCACCACTTTGAGTTGCTGGGCTGGCCGGAGCCAAAAGTCGTCATCAGGTTCTGGATAATCGGAGCGCTATGTGCACTGGTTGCGCTGGCGACACTAAAAATACGATGAACGCTAAGCAAAAAATAGACGGACGCAAGATAGGAATTATCGGCATGGCCCGAAGCGGCACAGCCTGCGCTCTTTTGGCTAAGCGAATGGGCGGTGAGCCGTTTGTCTCCGACTCAGCGGCAGATAATAAGCTGACTGAGGCCATGTCATCTTTGGCTGCCAATAATATTGTTTTTGAGACGGGAGGTCACTCGGACAAACTATTGAATTGCGATTATCTGGTGGTTTCTCCGGGAGTACCGGCTGATCTCGAAATTGTCAAAAATTCCGAAGAAAGAGGCATTCCAATATTTTCTGAAATAGAGTTCGCCTCATGGGTTTTCGAGGGAAAAATATGTGCTGTCACCGGCTCCAACGGCAAGACTACGACGACAACTCTTATAGGAGAAATGCTGAAAGCCGCAAAGTTAAAGTCAGTAGTCTGCGGCAATATCGGCAAGCCATTTTCTGAAATAGCTGATTCCGCTGACAAAGACACTATCGCCGTAGTTGAAATCTCAAGTTTTCAGCTTGAGCGAATAGAAGAGTTCCGTCCCGATATAGCCTTGATATTGAATATGACGCCTGACCATCTCGATCGCTACGAAAACTTCGAAGAATATAAACAGATGAAACAACGTCTCACCGAAAATCAAATCGCAGCAGACAGTCTCATACTAAATCAGGATGATGAAGAGACCCGGGCCGCCAATATTAAAACTAAAGCAGATATTCAATTCTTTACAACCACGGCTGACAAAGGGGCCAGATGTTT
>JADFPZ010000284.1 GCA_022562075.1 Candidatus Zixiibacteriota bacterium
TTCTAAATTCGCGCAACGCTGCTCTTTTTGCGGAAAGCCGACTTCGCAGGTCAAACGGCTTTTCTCAGGTCATGAGTCATCGATATGTAACGAATGTGTAGAACTGTGCAGCGATCTCTTGCACAGCTCACCCGACTACGACGAGCTTGAAGAGATTACAGAACTTTCACCGCCTGCCGAGATAAAACAATTCCTTGACGAATATGTAATTGGCCAGGAGATGGCCAAAAAAACTGTTTCGGTAGCGGTCTACAATCACTACAAACGTGTCAATCATCAGCTGCGTTTGAGAATGAGCGGAAAGGTTACCCAAAAATCGGAAGATATCGAACTGGAAAAATCCAATATCCTCCTGATGGGACAGACCGGCACCGGTAAGACCCTCATTGCCCGTTCGCTGGCAAAGTTTTTGAAAGTTCCCTTTACAATCGCCGATGCTACTGTCTTGACCGAAGCAGGTTATGTCGGCGAGGATGTAGAAAATATATTGGTGCGCCTTTATCAGGCAGCGGATTATAATCAGCAGCTGACCGAGCGGGGAATTATTTATATTGATGAAATCGATAAGCTCTCACGCAAGGATGGTAATCCATCTATTACCCGCGATGTCTCCGGCGAAGGCGTGCAGCAGGGACTTTTGAAAATTCTCGAAGGAACTGTAGCCAATATCCCTCCCAAGGGCGGACGCAAACACCCCGAACAGGCCTTTGTACCGATCAATACTGAAAATATTTTGTTTATATGCGGCGGAGCTTTTGACGGCCTTGAAAAGATTGTAGCCCGAAGGATCGGCAGGAAGACTGTCGGCTTCGAGTCGGACAGCATTCATGTCGACACGGATTCTTCAGAAATCTTTGAACACGTTACCCCGGGGGATTTAATAGAGTACGGCCTTATTCCCGAACTGGTCGGCAGGCTGCCGGTTAGTACGGCCCTTCATTCGCTTGACGAAGATGCGCTTTTGAGCATTTTGACCCGGCCCAAAAACGCCCTGACCAAACAATATGCGCGGCTGATGGAATTTGACGGCGTGGAACTTCGCTTTGAACCTGACTCCTTAAAAGCAGCAGTAAAACTGGCCATGAAAAGAAAAACCGGCGCCAGAGCGCTGCGGTCGATTTTTGAAAAAGCGCTGCTGGAAACAATGTACCTCATTCCGTCATCGTCTGACATCACTGAAGTTATTATCACCGCAAAGACTTTTACCGAGGGCGAAAAGCCCAAAATGATAACTAAAGCCAAAAGCAAAAAAGCCGGCTGAGATTTCGGGGGCTGCAGCCGTGGCGGGTCCTCACCTGTCCAGAGTCTGCCGCAGGGTCTGCCCCTTACTGTCACATTCTCAGCAATTATTCTTAAAGCAACTTGACACTTTTGGGCTACTTACACGTTATTATTTATAAATAAGAAACGTTCTAATTTTAGGAGACCATATGAACCCCAGAGTAGCCCCGTTGGTCGATTTATATAATCTAAATACTAATCTGGTTAACAAAACCTTAAAAGATCTTGCCGATGACGTCGCCCACAAACGTGTTAACGACACCGGCAGCTCACTGCACTGGATTATCGGGCATATTGCCAACAGCCGACATTATGTAGGTGGATTATTTAATGCCGGAACAGAGTTTAAAAATAGTGAGCTGTTTAACGGCGGCACGCCGTTGAAAGAACCCTCGGCATATCCCTCCATTACGGAGATTAAAAAGGTTTTTGAGGATGTATCAGAAAAATTCATGAAGCGGCTGGAAGAACTGACAGATGATGACATAAACAAGAAGCTCGAGAATAAATTGCCCGTCAAAGATGAGACCATGCTGGCGGCTATTTCATTTTTCAGCCTTCACGAGAGCTACCATGTCGGACAGCTAAGCTATATCAGAAGACAGCTGGGATTTGATGGCCTGACGGGATAAGCGAGCAGCCAATTAATACTGAAACCGTTTGCCCGCTGCTTGCCCTGGATTTTTGTAATTTGGCAGAACCATTAAAGGGCATGGTGCCCTACGAATGTTAAAGTCCGGTTTGACTCACTCTCCCGATATGGCCGATAAGATAAACTGATTTGCTCAAATTTCTTTGGCCAGTTCAATCACCCGCTTATAGGGAATCGCCACCCAACTCTCGGCTGCA
>JADFPZ010000285.1 GCA_022562075.1 Candidatus Zixiibacteriota bacterium
GATGCCGATTATGTTTAGTCATGGCGCCGGTTCGGCAGTTATGCAGCGCATAGCGGCACCTATGATAGGCGGACTGGTTTCATCTACAGGCTTAACGCTGATAGTGGTGCCGGTCTTGTTTTACATCATTAATAAGAACCGTGTAAATAGCGAGACTGAGTAGCTTTTTAGAATTTTTGTTGTAAATCATAAATTTTAGTCGCATTGTTGCTTAAAATAAAAGGAGACAAAATGCGAACAAAACAAATTATACTAGTGGTAACGGCCGTGCTCATACTGTTCAGTTTTAGCACAGCCATCGCTCAGGACCTTGATAAAGTCCAGATAACATCGGTAAAAGTAACCGACAATATTTATATGCTTCAAGGGGCGGGTGGAAATATCGGTCTCTCTTTTGGAAGCGACGGAATCTTTATCATCGATGATCAGTTTGCCCCGCTTCATGAGAAACTTATTGCTGTGATTGATGAACTGACTAAGGGCAAAGTCTCTGAGTCGGCCAATACTTTTCTGTTAAATACACATTTTCACTTTGACCACACCGGCGGCAATGAGTTGCTTGGAAAAACCGGCGCTGTCATTATGGCTCACCAAAATGTCAGAAAAAGACTTTCAGTTGAGATGAATATTCCGTTTTTCAAGAGCACTAATCCGCCTGTGCCGGAGATAGGTTTACCTGTCATAACATTCGAGCAGGATATCACTCTTCACTTAAATGGCGATAGTGTTAACATAATTTATGTCGGCCCGGCGCACACCGACGGCGATGCCATTGTTCATTTCAGTAAAGCCGATGTTATTCACGGCGGTGATATTTTGTTTACCAGTTCTTATCCGTTTATTGATATGGATAACGGCGGCTCGGTCTCCGGAGTTATAGCGGCAGTAGAAAAAATTCTGAAATTGGCAGGCGACAAGACAAAGATTATTCCGGGTCATGGCGACCTTACCGATAAGGCCGGACTTGAAAGTTATCGCAAGATGTTGAGCACTATCTTCGAGAGCGTTTCAGCAATGGTCGCTGATGGTAAGACACTGGAGCAGATTATCGCATCGAAGCCAACAGCGGATTTTGATGCGCAGTACGATGGCTTTATATCTAACGAAGCCTTTTTGGGCCTGTTGTACAGCGATTTGACAGAGTTAAAAAAATGATTCCGGATAAATCAAAAATTCAAATGCTCTGCCATTTCCTGGCGGCTTTAGCTTATCGCACTCAAAAATCATTGAGAGGCGCTCCTGAGAATTTTGCAGATTTTCGAGTCACCGAGAGAGTCAGAACACCAAAAGAGTTGATTCGTCATATGACCGTAGTTATTGGCTATGCCAGAACTTTCTTTGTAGGAGGAGTCTGGCGACCGGAGCCACTACCATCTTTTTCAGATGAAATAAAAAGGTTTCACGAAACCATAGAAGGTCTGGCAGATTGCTTTACTGATAACGCTGATTTCGGTGACAGAACACCCGAGCGATTACTACAGGGACCTTTGGCAGATGCCATGACACACGCCGGACAACTGGCCATGTTGCGACGTTTGTTTGGCAGCCCGGTGCCGTCGGAAAATTTTGTCAAAGCTGACATCAATGCCTCAAACTTGGGACCTGATCAGCCCAACCCAGTGGCGCCCGATGACGATTGGAAACCGAACGGCTCCAAGCACACCGGCGATTAGAAAAAATGATGACAATTCTATGACAATCAAATAGTAGAAATTTTTTATCTAACAATCAGATAAACTTATGTGGCTATACTATTTACCAATACTGACAACTCTGTTCTGCATTTATTTTGCAACTTCCCTGTTTAGTCATTATTCAGGCAAAGCGAACTCTACGCATATCCTCTGGTGGGGGTTTGGAGTAACTGCTTTCGGCCTCGGAACTTTGATTGAGTCATTGATAACAATTTTTGGCTGGAGTGACCCTCTTTTTCGATCATGGTATATTGCCGGGGCATTAATGGGCGGTGCACCTTTGGCGCAAGGGACTGTCTATTTGATGTTGAAAAAAAGAACCGCCCATATTCTTTCGGTAATACTGGTGGCGGCTATTCTATTCGGCTCTACAATGGTTATTTTAACGCCGCTGGATTACGCTCTTGTAAAATCGCACATTCCTCAAGGGGATG
>JADFPZ010000078.1 GCA_022562075.1 Candidatus Zixiibacteriota bacterium
CTTTTTGCTCTTCGCTGCCCCAGGTCAAAAGAGGCAGAGAAAACAGACCGATATGTACCGAGAGAATGACTCTGGCCGAGGTATCGGCATATTCAAGTTCTTCGGAGGCCAGCCCCAGAGAGATGTAATCCATTCCCAGACCGCCGTATTTTTCCGGGATACAAAAACCGAGCAAATTGGCCTTGCCCATGGCCGGCAGGATGGCCGGATTGGCTTCCTGTTTGCGGTCATACTCCTGAATGGTCGGCGATATTACTTTTTCAGCCAAATCTCTGGCCATTTCCTGAACTGCTATTTGATTTTCTGTAAATTCAAAATCTATCATTATTTTTTGCTCCCAATAGTTCATTTTTTAGACTGTTGAAAGTAGACAAACTGTGGTGATAAGTCAATTGAGATATAGCTGTGGGACAAGTTCAATTGCCCGGACCGCTTAGTTTTACTATATTTCTCCGGCGAGAAAATATGGCAGATTCCAAAACAATAAAAGCCGATATAATTCCCTACAATTCGGGGCATTCCAGTCTGGTTCATTCCTGGATAGACAATGAAAAGTGCTATTATAATCTTTGTCTGGGGAAGGGTTTTCCTCCTCCCGAAAATCTGGTGGATAGCTGGCAAAGAAACGCTGTGAAATCTTACCTGATAGTTACTGCAGGAGAGCCGGTGGCCTATGGCGAACTGTGGGACAAGCCTTTTGAGATGGCGGTAGAAATCGCGCATCTGCTGGTTGACCCGGCCAGACGCTCTATGGGTTACGGCACCAGAATGATTGAGCTTCTTTTTGAGTTAGCTTCCCAGAGAAAAGCGTTGGCTTCTGTTCACTTAAATCTGTTTGTAGACAGCAAAGAAGCGCTGCACTGTTACCTTAGCGCCGGTTTTGAACTGGTAGGAGCGGCCAATTACACTACCGGACTAAAAATGGTGCGGATGATAAAATAGATTTTCGAATATGTAAAAGGGATAAAGATGACAGACTACAATAATATCATAGTTGAAAAAAACAAGAGCACGCTCCTGGTGACAATCAATCGTGAACAGGCGCTGAATTCTCTGAACAAAGAAACAATAGCGGAACTTCAGAGCGCCTTCGATGAATACCAAAGCGACAGCGATATCCGTTGTGTCATAGTCACCGGCGCCGGCAGTAAGTCATTTGTGGCCGGTGCCGATATCGCCGAGCTTGCTGAACTCGATCAGGCCGGCGGCGAAACTCTGTCACGAAACGGCCTGAAACTTATGCAGACAATTCAGGACTTTCCCTGGCCCGTTATTGCAGCTATAAACGGTTTTGCTCTGGGCGGAGGCTGCGAATTAGCTCTGGCCTGTGATATCAGGCTGGCCTCGACAAAAGCAAAGCTGGGCCAGCCCGAAGTCAGCCTCGGCCTTATTCCCGGCTATGGCGGCACTCAAAGATTAGCCCGCTTAGTTGGCAGGGGCAAAGCGGCGCAGTTAATTTTGACCGGTGCCATGATAAGAGCCGATGAAGCCTACCGCATCGGTTTAGTAGATGAACTTTGTGAGCCTGAAGAGCTAATGGACAAAGCTCAGGCTATGGCCGACGAGATAGCCTCCAAAGGACCTCTGGCAGTCAAGAAAGCCAAAGAATGTATAAACGGCGGCCTTGAGATGACTCTTGCCGAGGGCTGTAACCTTGAGATGAAAAAATTCGGTGAAGTTTGTGGCAGCAGCGACAAGACCGAAGGCACCAAAGCTTTCATGGAAAAACGAAAACCTGATTTCAAAGGCAATTAGTCAGGGCTATTCTCGTGGATTTAGGCTGGGTATTTTTTAACTCATTTTTAGTCGGATTTTCAGGGGCAATGATGCCCGGGCCGCTATTGGTAGTCGGTATTTCTGAAACACCCCGCCATGGCTGGCGCACCGGCGTAATTATATCTACGGGTCATGCCATAGCCGAAATAGGCGTAGTGTTAGTGCTGATGCTGGGCATTGCCACCTTTGCCAAAAACGAAGTGGTTTCTCAAGTCATAGGAATTGTGGGCGGCACGGCACTAATCCTGATGGGTCTGGCCATGGGCCGGGACATTCTAAAAAATAGAGTGAGTTACGATTCAATAGACAGTTCACAAAAAAGCAGCCGGCGGCTACTGGCCGGTAAGGGAATCTCTGCCACTCTTTCAAATCCGTTCTGGTTTGTCTGGTGGGGGACGGTCGGACTGAGTCTGCTGGTAGATTCTCAGCGTCTCGGAATCGAGGGACCGATTGTATTCTATTTTGGGCACATCCTGTCAGATTTTGTCTGGTACACGGCAGTTAGTATAATATTATGGAGCGGTAGAAAACTGTTTGTGGGGAAAGTTCTCAAGTCATTAATATTGGCCTGTGCTGCTTTTTTGATTTACCTGGGAATTACGTTCTTGATAACCGGACTATCTAGTTTTACCTAAACAAAGCTTCGTGAAGTCTCTCATAAATCGGACCGCGGGGTGTCAGGGTAGATTTAAACAAGGTCAGTCTGTCAATTTGAAAAGGCATTGCTTCGATTTTATAACTCTCAATAAAATGTGCGAGTTGCGGCAGCGACTGCGGTTTTTTGACCCGGCCCAGAGTCAGATGCGGCCGGAACTTTCTGGTTTCTTTGGCATAGCCCAATTTGTGCACCCGCTCGTCAAGGCTGCCGGCCAGCCGTTCCAGTTCGGAATGGTCTCCATCAAGACCGGCCCATAAAGCTCTGGGGCGAATCAGATTGGGGAAGCCGCCAATTTTAGCAATCCCGAAATCTAAGATATTGGTTTCCCGAGAAGTTTTATCAATAATTTCCGAGAGATGCCCGACTAATGATTCGTCCGTTTCGCCCAGGAATTTTATAGTCAGGTGAATATTCTCCGGTTTGACCCATTTGACATTGCCGGCTACGCTCTTTAGCTGATAAATTATATTTGCCAGTTCAGTCTCAACTTGCCGACTAATTGGTGTGGCGATAAATAAGCGCATTATTTTATGCTATTCTATTTCTAAATCCAGAATATCTTTTCGCAGTAATTCTAAAGCTGCATAAGAAGCGCGGGCACGGTTTGTTTCACGGTCACGTCCAAAATTAAATTCCCTGGCATATGACTTATGGGCCGAAGCAAGGCCAATAAAAGTCAGGCCGACCGGTTTTTCGTCCGTACCGCCGTCGGGGCCGGCCACGCCAGTTATCGATAAGGCGAAATCAGAAGAGAAACGTTTTCTGGCACCAAGCGCCATTTCTATGGCTGTCTCTTCTGATACTGCTCCATACTTATTTAGAGTAGTCTTCTTTACCCCAAGTTCAGATATTTTGACCTCATTAGAATAGGCTATAATGCCTCCTGCGAAATATCTTGATGAGCCCGACACCGAGGTTATAATCTCACCAAGCTTGCCGCCGGTGCAGGATTCTGCTACTACCAGAGATTTGTCATTGTCATTTAAGAGCTGTCCTACTACCGACTGCAGCCTGTCGCTGTCATAGCCGTATATAAATCTGCCGACTTTCTTTTCAATCTGCTTGACAAGTTTTTGCGCTTTGTTTTCGGCTCTTTCTTTGCTGTCAGCTGTAGCTACTATGCGCAAATCTACACCGCTCTCTGATGGCAGATAGGCCAGCTTCACGCCCGGCTCTATTTCTAATTCAGCCGAGATGGCCTCTGCCAGAGACGATTCCACAATACCGTTTAAGCGCAGGGTCGTAATTTTTATGGCCCGGCCAAAATCGAGTTTAGCCAGAAAGGGGATTACTTCGTTATCAAGAATATGACGCATCTCGGTCGGCACCCCGGGCAGTGAAATAAAATAATAGTCATTTTCAATGATACCAATGCCGGCAGCCGAACCGATATCATTTTTAAAAATAGTCGAATTGTTTGGCAGTAGTGCCTGATCTTCATTTATGGCTGGCATTTCCAGGCCGCGTCTGTGGTAGCGCTCACGAATTTCTTCAAGAAGCTGCTCATTTAAGACCAGCTGCCTCTTAAAAAATTTGACCAACACTTTTTTGGTAAGGTCATCGTCGGTTGGTCCCAGGCCGCCGGTAGTGATTATCAGCTGTGCCCGCTTCAAGGCGTGTCTGATTGTTTCTTCGATTCTTTCAACAGAGTCGCCGACCGTACTCTTAAACTGAACCGACAGACCAATTCCGCTGAGCTTTCTGGCTATGTAGCCGGCATTGGTGTCGGTCGTTTCTCCCAGCAGCAGTTCATCGCCAATGGTTATAATTTCAGCAATTATCATATTAATCCTGAGCCGTTAATCAGCCAGATTATGAGATGCGTGACCAGATTTGACTGAACTCCGGCTACGACATCATCCATGGTTACCCCCCAGCCCCCAGGCAGCTGCTCGACTTGTCTGGCAGGATAAATTTTTACGACATCCAGCGCTCTGAAAACAAAGAAGGCAATGGCATAGTTAACAAAAGAATAAGGCACAAACAACAGCGTGATAAACATTCCGGCCCATTCGTCGATGACTATCTTGCGGGCATCATGCCCCAGCTCTTTTTCAGCCTCTCCGGCAGACCAGACCGAAACAATAGTTGCAGCTGTCGCCGCCATAGCCAGCCCAAGCTGATTATTTTGAATCAAGAAATAGGCTATCAGCCAGGGAGGGATGGAACCAAATGTGCCGGGCGTAACCGGGAAATAGCCAGACCAAAAACCTGTGGCTAACATTCTTGCTGTGAATTTTTTCATTCTGATTTTATTTCAGCACTTTCTTAATCATATAAGAATATTTTACAATATAGTCGATGCCGGTGCCAACAGTAATGGCGGCCGTGAACCAGAGCATCAGATTAAAATAATAGCGGTAATCAAATGAAAAGAGTTCCAGCGCCGGGCTGTCAAAATACTCAAGCGACTTCACGAAATTTATATAAAGAAGAACCACTCCCACCAGGCTTATCTGGATAAAAGTTTTCACCTTGGCCCACCAGGTCGGAGGAATGACCACGCTGCTGTAAGCCGCCAGCAGCCTCAGTCCTGTTATCAAGAACTCACGGCCGATAATCAGCATAACTGGCAGCGGCGAAACATAGCCGAGCGCAATAAATGATATCAAAGCGCTTGATACCAAAATCTTATCAGCCAGAGGGTCCATAAACCGCCCGAAACCGGTTATTATTCCGAACTTGCGGGCATAGTAGCCATCAATCAAATCAGTCAGAGCCGCTACTAAGAAAAGCCCCAGTGAGAGCAGCCTCCAGTAAAAGCTGTCCAAAATGAAGAAGTACATGAAGAAAGGAGCGATTAAAATGCGCAGCAGAGTCAGCTTGTTGGGCAGGTTCATAGGCTTAAAAAGGTATCAGCAACCGGCCTGACTGTCAATCTCCATTGCAGGACTACTTGGACAGGCAATATTTTTATTAGTTATTTGCCAGAAGATATATAGTAATTCGGTCGATCTGTTCGCCTGTAAGTTTTGCCTGTTCACCATACTTTTTTACCAGCGGAGGCCACTCTTCGTCACTTTTATCTGTAGGTTTGGGAAGAGTGTGACAGCTCTGACAGGAAGCTGCAAAAAGGCGGCTGTTTTGAGAGGACTCTTCATCTACAACTGCACCGCCGCAGCCAAGCGAAAGAGCAATAATCATTCCGAGAAGAAGCACGTTGAGAACGCGTGATATCACAGTCCGATTCCCATCAGGAAGCGGGCTCTGGCATCGTCGCTGTCGTCAGTAATGCCCCAGGCGTAGCCAAAGCTATACCAGACAGGGCCTGAAGCAAACGAGCAGGTCGGTCCCAGATATGAAGCTGTTTCGTTATCGGCATTTTTGATAAGTTCGTATCTACTGGTGGACTCTACTCCTATTGACCACTTGTAGCTGAGCTCATAACCCAGGCCAATATCCAGTCCATATTCATGTCGCGGCTCACCCGGCGCCCAGAAAAATTCATAGACCGGGTTTAAGGCGATTGAAATTTTATCAAAGTCGCGCCCAAAAATTAGTTTGGCCTCGAGCTTGTTTTGAGCTTTGAGATCTATTTTCCTTTTGTATTCAAGATAGAAAACAGGGGCGAATTTTTGACTGCCGGCACTGTTTAACCGGAACCTTGTCCGCAGCTGAAAGGCGTCCCACTTGAGCGCTTCGTTTTCGTTTTGGCTAAAAATCTGATAAATAGATATATCCCAATTAGGAGCCAGACCGTGTTCAATCTCCAGACGGTACTCCCAGCTGTCTTTAATGCTCAGTTTAGTTGTCTGATAAAACTCAAGGTCTACTCCGTCAGGCTGCTGCAAAATTGGCTGATAGGTCCAGACAAACTTTCTGCGGTCAGCGTTAGCTGTAGATACTGCCACCAGAATTATCAAAGCCGCCAGGAAAATTTTTCTGAAGCACATTTGTATACTCTCCACTGTTTTCAATTACAATAGCTAAATGAAAATCATTTTCATTTAGCTTATTCGTTGATGCCATTATAAGAGAGCATCAGCTCTGATGTCAATGGAAAAGAATACTATTTTATAATGTTTTAGATCGCGACTGATGATGCCTGCAACAATCAGCTGAATAACTTAGGGGATTAAAAAAACCCAAGCAGGAATAGTTCCTGCCTGGGTGGACGATATTAGGTAATCCACAGAAAGAGTAACACTTTCCGATTGCACAGTTAAATTAACAATTATCATTTTTTTGTCAAGGGGAAAATGCCAAAAAAGTGATTTATTTTTCCGGCTTTTCTGCCTATTTTAAGACTAGAATGCGTCATTATTATGCAGAAATAGAGCCAGAAAAGGAGGTTTTTCTAAAATAATGACTTCAGCAAATAGCCCGGAATGTGGATAGCATGTAGATGGTATGTGGGTAACTCTGTAATCTATTATCAGAAAATTGGTTACAAATCGAGTAAATCAAAAAAAAGGCTTCTGAAACAACTGCAATAAGTTAGGCCTCTATTTTTTTGAAACTCACAAACTTACGGGTTTAGCCGAATGGACTAAGCCGTCAATGTTAATAAAATCGAACCTTTCCGTCTGTCTGGCTTTGTCGTAACTTGCTGTGAGACAACCGATTTTAATTTTAATGAAAAATTGTCTGAATTTTATTAGTACCCCGATTTACTCAGGCTATATTGGCTACCCCGCTGAAGATTAGGAAAGACATCAGTAGTGAGTTAGTGATTACTTCTTCAGTAATGGTAAATCATAAATTGAAACTTTTGGAGAGTTGTGATTGCATCAAGTAGAAATGCCGAAGGCCATCTTGTCTTAAACGTGCTCTTTAGAATTGATTTTGTAGGAGGGAAAAGTTGAAGATAAATCGTTTATTTACCAAAGAGAGCAAGTCGCCTTATGATGAAATAGAGTTCACTCAGAGGTCTTCAGAAATAAAAAATCCTGATGGCTCAGTAGTTTTTAAGCAGGACGATATTCAAGTTCCGAGTGAATGGTCGCAAGTAGCAGTTGATATTTTAGCACAGAAATATTTCCGTCGTGCCGGAGTGCCTCAGAGTGATGAGAAGGGACAGCCAATACTGGATGAATCAGGAGAGCAGATCAAAGGCAGAGAGACAGATGCCAGACAGATATTTGGGCGCCTGGCCGGTTGCTGGAAACATTGGGGCGAAAAATACGAATACTTTGATTCACCCCAGGATGCGCAAGCTTTTGAAGATGAACTATGTTACATGCTGGCGGCTCAGATTGCCGCTCCCAACTCACCGCAATGGTTCAACACCGGACTGTATCATTCTTATGGCATTACCGGTAAAGCTCAGGGGCATTATTTTGTCGATCCCGAGACTCACAATCTGACAACTGCTCAAAACGCCTACGAACACCCTCAGCCGCATGCCTGCTTTATTCAGTCGGTTAGTGATGACTTAGTCAACAAAGGCGGCATAATGGACTTGTGGGTGCGAGAGGCCCGTCTTTTTAAATACGGTTCAGGTACCGGCACAAACTTTTCCAATTTACGAGGAGAAAAAGAACCTCTTTCGGGCGGAGGTAATTCATCAGGCTTGATGTCGTTCTTGAAAATCGGAGACCGTGCTGCCGGCGCCATAAAATCAGGTGGCACCACCCGGCGCGCGGCCAAAATGGTCTGTCTCGATTTGGACCACCCTGATATAATAGATTTTATTTCCTGGAAAGTTGTCGAAGAACAAAAGGTAGCAGCTTTGGTCACCGGCTCCGCAATTATAAAACAGCAACTTAAGAACATTTTTGAGTCCACCAAAATAGACGGTGAAGATAAAGTTACTTCTGTAGAAACTGACCCGGGTAAAAATTCGAAATTAAAATTGGCACTTAAGACAGCCAGACAGCTTTCAGTGCCGACTGCTTATATTCAAAAAATAATCGGTCTGGCAAATCAAGGAATAGCAGAAATTGACTTTATTGAACTTGATACAAACTGGGACAGCGATGCCTATCTGACAGTATCCGGTCAGAATTCCAATAATTCTATTCGAGTTCCCAATGATTTCTTTAAGACGTTACAGGAAGGCGGTGAATGGAATTTGATTCGCCGCACCGATGGTGCTGTTCATGAATCAATCCCGGCCGCGGAGTTATGGGAGAAAATATGTTATTCGGCCTGGGCCTGTGCCGACCCCGGCATTCAGTTTGACACTACCATAAACGAGTGGCACACCTGCCCGCACGAAGGGCGTATCAATGCCTCCAATCCCTGCTCCGAATATATGTTTCTCGATGATACCGCCTGTAACCTGGCTTCGATTAACTTAATCAAGTTTCTCAAGAGTGACGGCAAGTTTGATATTGAGGGCTATCTGCATGCGATTTCGCTGTGGACAATAGTTCTGGAAATCTCTGTACTCATGGCCTCATTTCCTTCGGCTCCAATTGCCCAGAGAAGCTATGACTATCGCACGCTGGGACTTGGATTTGCCAATCTTGGTACTCTTTTGATGCGTATGGGCATTCCCTATGATTCTTCCGAGGGCTATGCCTGGTGCGGTGCGCTGAGTTCTATGCTGAGCGGTCAGTCCTATGTCGTTTCGGCCGATATGGCCAAACAGCTGGGACCATTTCCGGCTTATTTTAAGAATCGTGAATCTATGCTGAAAGTGATGCGTAATCATCGGCGGGCTGCCTATAACGTTGAAAAGTCTGAATTTGAAGATCTGACAATCAAACCTGCAGGAATCAATCAGAATTATATTCCGGAGGAAATATTAGAGTCTGCTCGCAGGGTCTGGGACAAAGCCATCGAACAGGGAGAAATCTACGGTTTCCGCAATGCTCAGGCGACTGTAATTGCCCCTACCGGCACGATTGGCCTTTTGATGGATTGCGATACCACCGGTATTGAGCCTGATTTTTCACTGGTGAAATTTAAGAAACTGGCCGGCGGCGGTTATTTTAAGATTATCAATCAGTCGGTACCGGTAGCGCTTGACAAGCTTGGCTACACTGAAAAAGAGAACCATGAGATTATTTTGTATGCTACCGGACGGAAGACTCTGAAGGGCGCTCCGTTTATTAATCATGAGTCGCTGACCGCTAAAGGATTTGAAAAAGAGCAGTTAGACAAGATAGAAAAGACCCTGGCAAACGTTTTTGATGTTTCATTTGCGTTTAACAAGTTTTCACTGGGTGAGGAGTTTCTCCGGGATACCCTTGGATTCAGCGAAGAGGTCACGGAAGACTGGCATTTTAATCTGCTGCGGGAGCTGGGTTTTACTCGTGAGCAGATTGAAGCAGCAAATGAATTTTGCTGCGGCACTATGACGCTCGAGAGCGCTCCTCACTTAAAAGAGGAACATCTGCCGATATTTGACTGTGCCAACAAGTGCGGCCGCAAAGGTATCAGATATATCAGGTACCAAGCTCATATCAAAATGATGGCGGCATCGCAGCCGTTTATCTCCGGAGCTATCTCCAAAACGATAAATATGCCGTCTGAGGCGACAATTGATGATGTCAAAAAAGCTTACCGGATGTCCTGGGAAACAATGAACAAAGCTATCGCTCTGTATCGTGACGGCTCCAAGCTCAGTCAGCCCTTGAGTTCCAAGCTCTTTGAAGAAGACGAAGCCGAAGAGGAGGAGACCGAGGACTCCACTGTCGGCGAGAGGTCCCTGGACGGCCTGCGATTCGTCGTGACCGGCCGATTGCAAAACTGGTCGAGAAAATGGCCGGCAACGGGTACTTGGTCCATCGCAGAGCCGGCATGAATTGCTGGCGCATTGAACTGCCCAACACTTGGGAAGAATATGTAGCGAGTCTTTCAAAATCACATCGCAAGCAGGTACGGCGCGTTGAGCGTCGGCTATTGGAGACAGGAAAAGCACAACTACAAACCGCTCAAACGTTGGGCGAGCTAGAACAGGGAATGGAGATTCTTATTGATCTGCACAGACGGCGACGGCAAAGCCTGGGCGAAAAAGGATGTTTTCAGTGCCCGCAGTTTGCCGGTTTTTTGAACGAGGCCGCGCAACGTCTGTTTCGGCAGGATTGTTTGCAGCTGCACTGGATGGAGTTGGCAGGCCGACCTGTCGCTGCTGAATTTCATTTGCTCGGCGGTCGCACCATCTACGCCTATCAGGCAGGAATTGATCCCGATGCACTGGCTGAAGAACCGGGACGAATAATGACTATTGCCGTGTTGAAAAAAGCGATTGCCGAAGGCTGGCGCAGCTTCGATTTTCTCCGCGGCGACGAATCGTACAAAG
>JADFPZ010000079.1 GCA_022562075.1 Candidatus Zixiibacteriota bacterium
CCTCGGCTCTTACGAGCTGTTCGACAAGATCACGGGCGCCAGCCTCACCACGGTCTCCGATACCTCGAAGAGCTACTCGCTTCAAAGCGCCGGCGGGACGCTTCAGGAGAGCGACAAGACGCCGGCGGAAACTGCCGAGGACCAGGCGATCACGCAGGCCGCCCGTGACACCTTCGACCAAGCGCAACAGCGCATCGAGCAGGAGCAGCAGCAGGAGCAGGAAGAGCAGCAACCGGACGAGGAGCAGCAGGGCGAGCTTCTCGAAGGCGAGATCGAGGGCGAGCAGATCGCCGACCAGCCGGCCGAGGGCGAGGTCGCAGAGACCGCCGAAGAGGGCGAAACCACCGAAGAGGCAATCGTTGAAGCTGAGGCGCCGACCGAGGGCGAGCTCGAGCCACCGCCGCTCGAAACCGCGGCCGGCCCCGATCTGGGTGGCACGATCACCAGCGGCAGCAGCTACGAGACGACCAACACCGAAAGCGCGATCGAGGAAGCCGGCGCCACCGACCCCGGCGGCTCCAGCGACGCCTATTTTGCAAAGATAGATTCAAATGGGGTTTTAATTTGGGAAAAGAGAACCGGAGGAGCAGCGACGGACTATGTCAATGATGTAGTTGCTCTTTCGACTGGGGAAGTCGTAGCAGCGGGATATACAGAATCTTTCGGAAGTGAAGGAAAAGACATCTATCTGCTAAAGCTGAGCGAAACTGGAGAAACTATCTGGGAGAAGAATTTAGGTGGATCATCTCATGACATAGCATTTTCAATTGATAAAGCGCCAAGTGAAGGATTCATTTTAGGCGGTTTGACTGGGGGTAATATTAATTATCATATTTATCCAGCGGCCTACTTATTAAGAATTAATTCGTCAGCTGATCTCGTATGGGAGAGAACTTACTACCATGGCCAGTTTTGTCCGATTGGAGATCAAGGAATTGGTATTTCATCTATAGGTCGAACTGCCATAACTACTCCCGGTGGAGGATTTGCATTGAGCTGGTCTGGCACCGGACCAAGAAGCTGTGGCCATACAGGGCCAGGTCCGCCGGAATCAGTCACCAATTTGGTTAAGACTAACGGCGAAGGAACTTCGGAATGGACTTTTTCTTTAAACTCATATTGTTCCGTTGGACCTGTAATAAATGTAAGAACTGGTGGATACCTGTTTGCCTACGCTTGCGGCGGAGAATATCACTTTGCCAAGATTTCGTCCTCGGGTGGAGAGGTTTGGGATTTGCATGACACTCGATACAATCCGGGGAAACTAGCCGGGTTAATTCAACTTAGAAGTGGAAATTTTTTGGTGGCCCTTCAAACTGGCTCACATATCGATTTGATAGTGATAAGTAGTTCAGGTACTGTAATAAACAGTAGGATAATAAGTCAGAACAATTATGGTGGTGGAGACTTGCTCGTGCAGGCACCGGATGGGAATGTAATTATAGCAGGATGGTATTATGCTGATGATAGCAATTGGAATATTCGCGTTCTCAAGATTCGAAACGAGTACTAGATTATTCTAGAGCACCCTTCGACAAGCTCAGGGTGACTAACTAACCCCTCTAAAACTTCGCCCACCTCGGGACGCGCGGGAACGGCAGGACGTCGCGAATATTGGCCATGCCGGTGATATACATAATCACCCGTTCAAAGCCCAAGCCAAATCCGGAATGCGGCACGGTGCCGTACTTGCGGATATCTAAGTACCACTGCATATCTTCGATGTTGCCCACGCCGGACGCTTTGATACGCTCGACTAAAACATCGTGGCGCTCTTCGCGCTGAGAGCCGCCGATGATTTCACCCACCCCCGGCACCAGTACGTCCATCGCCCGGACGGTCTTGCCGTCATCGCTTACGCGCATATAAAAAGCTTTGATTTTGCTGGGGTAGTCATAGACGATTACAGGTTTGCCGAACTTTTTCTCAGTCAAATATCGTTCATGCTCCGACTGCATATCCAAACCCCACTCGACCGGAAACTCAAACTTTTCATTCGAGGCTTTAAGCAGATCAATAGCCTCGGTGTAGGTGATTCTTTCAAAAGTCGAGTTTATGACGCTTTCAAGTTTTTCACGGGCGGTCTTATCGATCCAGGTACCGAAAAATTCCATTTCTTCGGGGCAGTCGTTAAGCGCATACCTAAAAAGGTTTTTTAAGAAGTCCTCAGCTAAGTCCATGTTGTCTTCAAGCTCAGCCCAGGCCATCTCCGGCTCTATCATCCAGAACTCCGAGGCGTGACGGCTGGTGTTGGAGTTCTCGGCTCGAAACGTTGGTCCAAAGGTGTAGATGTCGCCCAGGGCCGTGGCCAGAAGTTCTCCTTCGAGCTGTCCGGAGACTGTCAGATAAGCTTGTGTGCCGAAAAAATCTTCATTCCAGTCAATATCGCCGTCTTTGAGAGGTATATTCTTTAAGTCTAAACTGGTAACCCGAAAAAGTTCACCGGCACCCTCGCAGTCCGAGGCCGAGATTATCGGAGTATGGGCGTAGCAAAAACCGCGCTCCTGAAAATACTTGTGAATTCCAAACGACAATTTTGAGCGCAGACGATTTATCGCTCCGAACGTATTTGTGCGCGGCCGCAGATGCGCTATTTCTCTCAAAAATTCAAAAGAGTGCCGTTTTTTCTGCAAGGGGTAGGTGGAGTCGGCGGCTCCGATTAAATCAACCGACTCAGCCGCGATTTCAAACTCTTGTCCTTTACCCTGTGACCCCACTAACTTTCCTTTTATACGCACCGAGGCGCCGGTCAGGATTTTTTCCAGTACCGGAAATTTTTCCGGCTGGCTAATTACGGCCTGAATGTTCTTGAGAGTGGAGCCGTCGTTGATTTCGATAAAGGCAACATCTTTGCCGGATCGGATAGTGCGCACCAAGCCAAGTATGGTTAAGTCTGCACCTAGCGGTATTTCTTCATCAACCACGATACTCTTTACTTTTGTTCTTATTTTATAATCCATTTGAGCTTTCCAGATTCTGTTCGATAGCTAATGTCAATTCTTTCAAAACGATTGAAGAAAAACTAAGCGAATTTCCGCTGCTATCGCAAGGATTAACAGCTTTTGGAAAATTTGAAGCGGCGACAACTTAATTGAAACATGATAACAGTTGCTGCGTATAAGATAACAGACAACACAAGACACAACACGCTCAAAGATTCGAGTATTAAAGGTTCCCAACCTATCACCCGGACCACCTGGTTTCATGGAAAAACCAGGTGGTCTTGTCTTATCTGCTAAGTTAGAAAATTTCAAAAAAAGTGAGGGTGGAAGGAATCGAACCTTCGACCACCTGCTTAAAAGGCAGATGCTCTACCCCTGAGCTACACCCCCACTAAGCTTAGTGGACTTCCCAAAATAGAAATGTAAGAGACTAAGTCAAACTGTTTTTAGACAAGAAGCGTCATTTTGACTTTCTCAAGTTCTGCCGGGGTCTTTCGGGGCGGTTTTATTTTTTATCCTTTTTGATAAATTCTATTTCAAACATCAGGGTGGCGTTGGCCGGAATAACCGGCGGCTTGCCTCTCTTGCCGTAACCGATATCGGGCGGAATAAGCAGCTGGCGGGTGCCTCCCTCTTTCATGCCAATCATGCCTTCGCTCCAGCCCTTAATCAGTCCGGTACCTATCTGGCAGTGAAAGGTTTTTCCAAAATCTTTGGAGCTTTGAATTTTTTTGCCTCTGTCGCCCGACGAATCAGAATTCCATAAAGTATAATGGCACTCAACTTTCATCCCATCAGTAGCCACCACACCTTCGCCGACGATAATATCACGGTATTTTAAGCCCGACTCGGTTTTAATCCATTCCGGTTCTTTTTTGGTGGTGTCGGCAGCTGTCTTTTTGCTGGAATCTGTGGAATCTGTCATTTTTTCGACTTTCGGTTTTTCTTTGGTTTCGGGTTTGGTTGTGTCCTGAGCCAGGCTTGCGGAAATCAGCAACAGGCTGAGAGCGAGGCACAATAAGCTTTTCTTCATTTTTTGTTCTCCCTTGTATGCATATGAAATTATCAGATCAAATTATTATACAAAAATAGTCTCGTTTCTTTTGGCGCCTGTTGAAACAAGAGCGATTCTCACTTTTAAATCATCTGCTACAAATTTCAGATAATCTTTTGCTTTGGCTGGTAAAGTGTCAAATTTTGTTAAGCCTGTCGTTTCCTCGGACCAGCCGGGCAGAGTCTGATAGACAGGGGTTACGTGAGCCAGGTCGGCCAGATCCAGTGGCACTTCGCTGAGCGATTTGCCGTCCAGTTCATAGCCGGTGCAGACATTTATACTATCAAAATTATCAAGCACATCAATTTTTGTTACTGCAATAGAATCAACCCCGTTAATGCGGCAGGTGTATCTTAGCGCTACCAGATCCAGCCAGCCGCAGCGGCGCGGCCGGCCGGTGCTGGCGCCGTATTCATCGCCGTGATGGCGAAATTTCTCACCGGTTTCATTGACCAGTTCTGTCGGAAACGGTCCGGCGCCAACCCGAGAGCAGTAGGCTTTGACTACTCCCAGAACTTCGTCAATCATTTTCAGATTAATACCCAGCCCGGTCAAAGCTCCGCCGGTGGTGGTGTTTGAGGAAGTAGCAAAGGGGTAGGTTCCCAGATCAACATCAAGCAGACCACCCTGAGCGCCTTCGAATAATATCTTGCGACCTTTCTGATAATCTTGGTAGAGTTTTAGAGAAACATCGACTACAAACGGTTCTAAAACAGGTGCTATCTCCAAAAGCTCTTTATAGGTTCTGTCGATGTCAGCCCGTTCATCATCTGAGCCTTCAAGGTAGCGGCCCTTTATTTTTTTGTGAAGCTCCAGTCTTTTTTTGAGTCTGTCAGGGTTAAACAGGTCAGCCACCCGGATTCCCTGACGGGCAACTTTGTCAACATAAGCCGGACCAATACCTCTTTTGGTAGTCCCGATTGAACTGGTACCGCGAGTGGTTTCTTCGACCGAGTCAATCAGTTTATGAAAGGGCAAGACCAGATGAGCCGCCGGAGAAAGCCAGAGCCGTCCCTTATAACTGATATTGTGAGACTCCAAAAACTTCAGCTCTTCTATGAATGCAAAGGGGTCCAGCACCACCCCGTTGCCGATATAGCATTCTTTGTCAGGGTGGATTATTCCCGATGGAATCAGGTGCAGAATATATTTTTTGTCATCGACGATGATAGTATGCCCGGCGTTGGCGCCGCCCTGAAAGCGGGCGATGATGTCGGCTTCGGCTGCCAGCAGGTCGACAATTTTGCCTTTGCCCTCATCTCCCCACTGCAGCCCCAGTACAAGTTTGTTTTTGCTCATGGCCTCTTTCAATTTATTTTGATTTCAAATATTCTGATACAAGTGAAAAAGTAGAGTTGAGAAGTTCTTTCTTACCAATACCGCTGACAATTGAAAACGGCATGACTTCCAGGCCAAACTCTGCCTGGAGCTGTCTGGATTTTTTGTTTATTTTATCTTTGTTTAGTTTATCAGTTTTGGTCATAACTATCAAGACCGGCAGACCTCTTGCGGCCAGCCAGCCAGTCAGCTGCCGGTCCTGTTCGGTCGGGTCACGGCGGCAGTCGAGCAATAATACCAAACCAATCAGCATTGCGCTATCAGTTAAATAATTTTCTAAGAGCTTGCCCCAGTCTTTTTGAATTTTCTTGCTGACTTTGGCGTAGCCGTAGCCGGGCAGGTCGACAATATAGAATTTCTGGTTCATTTTGAAAAAGTTGAGCGAGCGGGTTTTGCCGGGGGTCGAGGAAACCTTGGCCATTTTCTTTGAGCCGACCAGTTTATTTAGAAGCGAAGACTTACCCACATTTGAACGTCCGGCTATGGCAATATGCGGCAGGCGGTCTTTGGGCAGAGCTTTCAGGTCAAAAAATGACCCGACAAACTCGCATTCGGTCCGCCGGGTCTTGATGATTTTAGATTTCTTCTTAGAACGGCTTGGGCTTCCCGCTTTCTTCATCGTCCTATAGAGCGAGCGCCCGGGCGGCTTATTCTGGCGCGTTTTCTCACATAAGGAGACTTAGTCAAAGCCAGATTGAGAACGTCGCGAATAGTTCGTACAAAATGAAGTTTTAGTCCGCTTAAGAGATCTTCCTGAATATCAGAGATATCTTTTCTGTTTTTCTCAGGCAGTATAATCTCGTTGATGCCCATTCTTTTGGCAGCCAGAAGTTTCTCGTTTAAGCCGCCTATGGCCAGGACATCGCCAGTGAGTGTAATCTCACCGGTCATGGCGACATCAGCTCTGACCGGAATGTCAGTGAGCTTAGACAGGATGGCCGCAGTCATAGTAACGCCGGCCGAGGGACCGTCTTTGGGAACGGCTCCTTCGGGCAGGTGAACGTGGAGTTCCAAGCGGTCAAAGAAATTATCTTTTAAGCCAAACTGAGTGTAGTTCTGCCTGATAAATGCCAGCGCTGCTGTGGCTGATTCTCTCATAACTTCGCCGATAGAGCCGGTCATGGTCAGCTTGGCTCGGCCTTTAAGCAGGGCCACTTCAACCGGCAGCACCACGCCGCCGTAATCAGTCCAGGCCAGGCCAATAGCATAGCCTAAGGTTGGCTCCAGCTTAATATTTTTATCGCTGTAGCGGGCCGGCCCCAGATATTTGAAAATGTTCCTGGAGCTGACATTCAATTTGCGGAGACGTTTGCCCTCGGCCAGCTTAACTGCCGTCTGACGCAGGATGCTCGATAGCTGCCTTTCGAGTTCACGTACACCGGCTTCGCGGGTATAGTCCTGAATGATTTTTAACATCGCTTCGTCGGTGAAATCGACAGTAAGCTTTTCCAGCCCGAACTCTTTGACAAGTTTTGGCAGTAGATATATTTTAGCAATGGCCGCCTTTTCAAAATCCAGATATCCGGGCAGGTGGATTATTTCCATTCTGTCCCTAAGAGCTGGCGGTATGGAGGCGGTGGTATTGGCCGTCGTCAAAAATAGAATTTTGGACAGGTCGTATTCCACTTCCAGATAGTTATCTGTAAAGGTGCTGTTTTGTTCCGGGTCCAGAACTTCAAGCAAAGCCGAAGCCGGATCCCCTCTGAAGTCTTTGCCAATTTTGTCAATTTCATCCAGCAGGAAGACCGGGTTTGACGACTGAGCTTTTTTGATAGCCTGAATTATTCTGCCCGGCATAGCCCCGATATAAGTCCGGCGGTGACCGCGTATTTCGGCTTCATCGTGAACCCCCCCTAATGACATGCGCACAAACTCGCGTCCCAGCGACCTGGCCACAGACTTACCTATAGAGGTCTTTCCTACGCCCGGAGGGCCTACCAGACAGACGATTGGTCCCTTTACCTTACCGGAAAGCTTAATTACCGCCAAATGCTCTAGGATGCGCTTCTTGGGCTTTTTCAGCCCATAATGGTCGCTGTCCAGGATTGCCTGAACCTGCTTGAAATCAGTCCGATCTTCCGTAGTTTTGTTCCAGGGTAATCCCAAAATCCACTCAACATATCCTCTGACCACAGCCGCTTCGGCAGAGTAGGGGTGCATCTTGCTAAGCTTCTGCAATTCCTCTTCGGCTTTGACCTTAACTTCGTCAGGGAATTCCTCTGTCTCTAATTTGGCGTAGAGGTCGTCAAGTTCGGCTCCGGGTTCATCGAACTGCCCTAGCTCATCCTTGATGGCTTTTAGCTGCTGCTGCAGATAGTACTCGCGCTGATTTCTTGAGAGAGATTCTCTGACAGTGCCGTCAATGCGCTGCTCAATCTTGAGAATTTCTATTTCCTCTTTCAACGTATCAGAAAGGATAGAAAACTGTTCTTTGACTGTGAAAGCTTCCAGAAGCTTCTGTTTGGTTTCAATCTTCTGAAGGATGTGGGCAGCAATGGTGTCTGCCTGCTGGTGATATTTTTCTATGGAAGCCAGCGACACCAGAACTTCGTCGGGCATACGCTTATTGAGCCGGATATATTCAGTAAACTGCTCAGTAACATTTCGTGAAAGAGCTTCTATCTCTCTATTTTCGGGACATTCATCAGGGGCTATCAACTCAACCTCAGCGCTCATCATTCCGCTTTGTTTGCTGATATTTTTAATCTTGGCTCTGAGCACGCCTTCAACCAGGACTTTGAAAGTGTCATTGGGCATTTTCATTACCTGCAGGATGCGGGCCACAGTGCCAACTTCAAATAAGTCACCGGATTTCGGGTAGTCGTCGGTAGCTCTTTTTTGAGATACCAGTAGAATCTGTTTGTTGCGGTCAAGAGATTTGTGAAGAGATTTTACAGTGAATTTACGGCCTACCAGCAAGGGGTAGATCATATGTGGAAAGACCACCACGTCCCGCAGTGGAATTACCGGCAGGGTCGATTCGATTTCAATAATCTCTGAGTTGTAGTTTAGCTTCATTCCTCTCACTTTCTACTATCTTAGTTTAAACATAGGATATATATCAGATCGTTCCAATAAGTTTCTTGCCTGCTATTGCCTCTCATTTCGAAAGACTGGCAAAAAGCAGCCAGAACGCCACCACCAGCAAAACCACCAGCGAGGTCATCAAATAAATTCTCGATTTTAGCTGCCCTTTCGGTCCGATGTTCGTTACGGTTATTCCTTTTTTATTAAATTCTTCTATTTCCTTAAGGGTCGTAATCAGTTCTGCGGCATCAGTAAACCTTTCACTGGGCACTTTGTCTATCATTTTGTTTATCAGAAGAACAATATGACCGTTTTTGATTTCACTATTTTTATGGTCCAGCGGCTTGGAATTGCCAATTTTTTCGATTAGTTCTTTTCTGGTGACGCCCTTAAAGGGAAGTTTTCCGGTCAGGCATTCATAAAAGACAACGCCCAAAGTATATTGGTCTGAGTAGATAGAGGCTGAGTGGCCATCGAGCATCTCCGGCGCAAAATAGGCCAGTTTGTTGGCGGCTATCAGCTCATCCTCCTGCCTTATCATATCCGGGGTTGGTGCGATGCTGATATCCAAAAATTTTGGCGCTCCGGAGTCGCTAATGATAATATTATCTGAGGTAATATATTTGTGAGTCAGGCCGGTATCATGAAGGGCTTTCAAACCTTCGCTGATCTGAACCGCAAAATCCAAAAATTGATTGATGTCAAATGGTCCCTGCTCAATCCTTTTGCTCAGCATCTCACCCGGGACATATTCCATTACGGCAATCATTATACTATCGGATTCTTCCACGCCATAGCAACGGCAGATATTGGGGTGGTCTAATTCCCGGGCGGAAAAAGCCGAAGTGGACAGCTGGCTGGCGAATGCCTCGTTTTTGGCCAATTCATCGCGAATTATCCGCAAGGTGACAATTCGATCAAGCCCGGAATCCCAGGCTTCATAAAGGTCTCCGGCAAAGCCGCTGCCGAGTTTCTTATGGATATGGTAATGAAGGACTTTTTTTAGAGCAGCCGTTTCCATGACTACAATAACGGCAGTATGAAAAAGTTACTTAACCAGCACCCTTCCGGGGGGACAGTTTTAACCCATATAGGGATAGCGATAATCTGTGGGAGCTACCAGAGTCTCCTTGATAGAGCGAGGTGAAACCCATCTGAGCATATTCTGAATGCCGCCGGCTTTGTCATTTGTGCCTGAGCCTCTGCCCCCGCCGAAGGGCTGCTGCCCGACTACGGCTCCTGTCGGTTTGTCGTTGATATAGAAGTTTCCGGCGGCGTGGCGGAGCCTGCTCTCAGCTAAAACAACCGCTTCCCGGTTTGTAGAAAAGACCGCCCCGGTCAGGCTGTAGGCCGAAGTTAAATCAAGCAGCTCCAGCGTTTTTTCAAATTCGCTGTCCGGATAAACATATATAGTCACCACCGGGCCAAAAATTTCTTCAGAGAGCATCCGGGAATTTGGGTTGGTAGTGACTACAACTGTCGGCTTGATATACCAGCCTTGGGATTTGTCGTAATCCCCACCGGCCAAAATCTGACAGTCTGCTTCACTTTTGGCATATTCAATATAGCCCGTGATTTTTTCAAAAGACCGTTCGTCGATTACGGCACACAGGAAATTTTCATGATCTTCGGGGTTGCCCATTTTGAGACTTTTGGTCTGGCGGGCCAGTTCATCTTTCATTTTACTCCAGACCGATTCTGCAATGTAGCATCTTGATGATGCCGAACATTTCTGTCCCTGGTACTCAAACGAGCCTCTGATTATGGCTGTGGTCAGCCGGGCCGGGTCGGCCGAATGGTGAGCTATGATAAAATCCTTGCCGCCTGTCTCCCCTACAATTCGAGGATAGGCCTTAAAATTTTCAATATTGCTGCCAATGATTTTCCACATTTTCTGGAAAGTAGCTGTTGAGCCGGTGAAATGAACTCCGGCTAAATCGTGATGATTTAAGGCGATATCGCCGACGTCGGGGGCATTGGCAAATATCATGTTTATGACACCGTCCGGAAGGCCGGCTTCAATCAAAATTTTCATCAGGAAGTACGAGGTATAAGCTGCCGTCGGAGCGGGTTTCCAGACAACCACATTGCCGAGCATGGCCGGCGCAGTCGGCAGATTGGCATTTATCGAAATAAAGTTAAACGG
>JADFPZ010000080.1 GCA_022562075.1 Candidatus Zixiibacteriota bacterium
CTCATACAATGGCAGCAGCAAAAGAGGTTTTACGAAACAAGAAAAATTTGATCTTATAAGCAGTTCCAATACAGATAGCCTGCAAACGGCGGCTGCTGATATTATGATGAACACAATATCCGGACCCTATAATATGGCGCCGGGAGTTTCCATAAAAATAGCCTTTGCGCTGGCGATAGGCTCAGGTTTAAACGATCTCTATGACAATGTAACCAGAGCTGTCCAGAGATACAGCGCCCCTACCGACATAGACGACGACCAGTACGACGTTCTTCCGCAAAAATTTTCGCTCAACCAGAATTATCCCAATCCGTTTAACCCTTCGACCACCATCTCATTTGACCTCACAAAAAGAAGTGAGATTTTGCTCGAAATCTATAACTCTTTGGGGCAGAAAGTGAAAACGCTCTATTTTGGTACGTTAGCCGCCGGTTCGCACAGTTTTGACTGGAACGGTACCGACCGGGCCGGCAGAAGTACAGCCAGCGGAGTCTATTTCTACAAATTGACAACAGACGCACAGACTGCGTCTATGAAAATGATGCTGTTGAAATAAAATGATAAGCCATTATATTCGTCAGGAACAGACTTTCTCTGAGAGTTGTTTAATTGACTACATAAGGATTAAAAATGAATAAATTTGTTCTGCTAAGTTTGTCAGCTTTGCTAATTATCGCTTTCGTCTCGTTAGCTCCTCCGGCTAAGGCGGTAGCGCCGGCGCCGGGGACGATTGAGAAGTGGAAAGCCGAAGGCGTTCTCAAGAAAAATATCGAAATCTGGAAAAACTTTAAAGCTAACGGTGGCTGTG
Organism: Candidatus Zixiibacteriota bacterium; assembly: GCA_022562075.1. Classification (GTDB taxonomy): domain Bacteria; phylum Zixibacteria; class MSB-5A5; order GN15; family FEB-12; genus JACZWU01. The sequence continues at coordinate 809 of JADFPZ010000080.1, forward strand.
CGCCATCGCAGCATTCTATTTTCGACAAAAAAAGTCTGGCAGCAGCCAAAAGCTCTGGCTCGGTCTCTGCAGTTACTGCTAAAATTTTGGTAATTTTGGTAGATTTTAGTGACCATGAATATACCGGGCAATCTTTTGCAGCTACTCCCGCAGATTTTGATTCAATCCTGTTTTCTGACAAGAATCCGACAGGATCTCTGACAGATTTCTATAGAGAAAATTCTTACGGCAATTTTGTGTTAATCGGTCAGGTTACTGACTGGCTGCGTATGCCAAGTTCGTACGATACTTACGAGGGCGGAGTCAGCGGGCTTGGACCAAGCGGAAGGCAGTTAGCGCTTGATGCAGTTGTTGCTGCAGATGCTTGGGGCGTAAACTTTGCAGAATTTGATGCCAATGGCGATGGCTGGTTAGATGGCCTGGTAATAATTCATGCCGGACTGGGTGCAGAGTTCGGAGTTTTTGGAATCTGGTCTCACAAGTGGACCATGCCAATGGGTAATACTATCAACCGGGATGGAATAAACATTCTCGACTACACCATGAACCCCGAAGAGCAGCCGGGCAGCATTTCGCCAATCGGAGTAATCTGCCACGAATTCGGACACTTCTTAGAACTGCCTGATTTATATGACATAGACTATGACCCGGAAACTTCGGAAGGTCTCGGGCGCTGGGCGTTGATGGCCAGCGGCAATTACAATGGCAATTCACAGACCCCGGCGCACTTTTGCGCCTGGTCAAAGGCAAGAGTCGGCTTTCTCAATCTAATTGAAGTTGTTACAAATCTGGACAGCGTTGCTATTCCTGCTATTGAATTTACCGCCAGTGCTTTCCAACTGATTAACTCGGTTTCGGTAGCAAGCGGCTTTGGCCAATACTGGGTTGTTGAAAACAGACAGAGAATGGGATTTGATGTCGGCCTGCCCGCCAGCGGGCTGCTGATTTATCATGTTGATACCCTGGCCGCACAAAATAATATTGATGTGTTCCGGTATTTCGTAGGCCTTGAGCAGGCAGATGGCAAGCAGGACCTTGAGTTTACACTGAGTAACTCAGGAGATGGCGGTGACCCCTTCCCGGGTTCTACTGTCAATCGTGAGTTCCATGACCAGTCAACTCCTAATGACGCTCTTAACATAACAGGCGAAAGAGCTAAAATGGGGGTCTGGGATATCAGTGACAGCGGTCCAATTATGTACGCCGATTTTGACAGAGAGTGGTCACGCCCGTATATCGTTACAGATTCTATTATGTTCAGCGATGCCAGCCCCGGCGGTAACGGCGACGGCAACCTTGACCCGGGCGAAACTATTCAGGTCTTTTTTACCGCCCGCAATTTGATGAGACTGGGCTATAAGGCAAAGGCAACTTTAACTACTTCTAATCCGGATATTACATTTACAGCCAACGATGTTTCGTTCGCCATTCTCTTTGATGATACTCCGGTCAACAACGATGCCGCACCTATTTCATTTACTATTTCAAATTCGGTGGTATCGGTACTTGATTCTTTTTTCCTGACAATCTCCTGTGATTCATTATTCGCCGGAACACCGGGCAACGATGACAATTACAGCCGTACCTTCGGATTTGAAATAGCGGTGGGAACTCCAAAGATTCTGATAGTCGACGACGACCGCGGCGCAGATTATGAGCAGGTAATCAAGGACGTTCTAAGTACCAGAAAAATGCCATTCAAAATCTGGAACAAAAAAGTTCAGAACTCGCCAACTTCGGCAGATCTTAAAAAATACCCGATAGTTTTCTGGCATACCGGAGCCGATGCCCCGAACGTAATTACAGCTGCCGATATTACTGCCATGAGCGATTTTATGGATAACGGCTATAGTCTGTTTCTCTCTGCAACCTCCGGCCTGCGAAATATCCAAGCAATTGATCCGGACTTTTTGATCAATTATTTTGGAGCAGAATTTAATGACACTTCAATTTCAGCTAGTAATATAAGAGGTGTGCTAGGTAGCGAACTAGGTGATTCTTCAAGATATAAAGTTCCGCCGACACCTGACTTTCCACCTCGCCCAGCATTGAGAGTTGCCTCAGGTGGGGAAGGTTTTCTAACTTATGTATTTGGAACAATAGAGCCTTCAGCAGGAATCAGCTACCGCGGGTCCCATAAATCGGTAATTATTAGTTTCCCTGTCGAGGCAATAGTCTATCAACTTTCTCCATTAAATTTTATTTGGCCTGTTGATACGCTCATAAACCGGGTAATAGATTTCTTTGACCCGGTGTCAACCGGTATCTTCGACAATAATGATCCATTCTCGCAATTGCCCGAAAGTTTTGAGCTCAATCAGAATTTCCCCAACCCCTTTAATCCTTCGACTACCATATCATACACTATCAAATCGCGAGGGAGTATCGGTAGTGAGCTTTACCGGACCCAACTGGATATTTTCAATCTGCTGGGCCGGAAAGTGAAGACCTTAGTGGACAAAGTGCAGTCACCGGGGTCATACACGGTAGAGTGGCAGGGAGACACAGATTCAGGCAGTAAAGTAGCCTCCGGCATTTATTTCTACCGCCTGATTCTGGGGCCTGAAATGCAGACTAAGAAGATGATGCTCTTAAAATAAGTCTAATTATTAGACCGAAATAGCCGCTTGGTAATCAGCTAAGCGGCTTATTTTTGGCCATTTTGAGCATTTGACTGGTGAAATAACACACATTTTTGTATAGATTAGGCTTGACTTTCAGGCAGGAAATAGTTGAATTTGGTATTGAAATTGATTTTCATTTAGTGAAAGATTTATGAGAGAGTTCTTAAAAACCAAAGGCTATAAAATGACTCCGCAGCGGGAGCTGGTTTTCCGCTCATTTTTTGAACTGGGGGAGCATGTCTCGGTTGACGAGCTATTTGACAGAGTTAAACGGATTGATGAATCAGTAGGCTACAGCACGGTCTGGCGCAATTTGAAACTCATATGTGAAGTCGGGCTGGCACGCGAAGTAACCGTTGGTGACGGCGTCACCCGCTACGACCGGGTCACTCGCAAACCTCACGGGCATTTCTACTGCCTTAAGTGTAAAAGTTTGCAGGAGTTTGACTTAAATGAAATAGCCGGCAGACTTTCGAAAGTAGCCACCGCCGAAAAATTTGAGACAGAATCTTTCAAGGTAGAAATAGAAGGCGTCTGCAAAAGCTGCCGCGATAAAGAAAACAAAAAAGCGAAGCGTAATCTCTCAACCTCTCCAAAAATATCCAGAACTAAACCAAGCAGGCAGAAATGAGCCAAGCTTACTTCTTAAGGATGAGAATAAAATGGACCAATTAGACAAACTGCATGCGGGGCAGAGCGCAATTATAATTGGCTTTGAAAGGGACGGCAATGTCACCCGCCGTCTGATGGAGCTGGGACTTGTACCGGGCAGAAAAATTACCCTGGTGCGTCAGGCGCCTCTTCGTGACCCGGTCCAGCTGAAAGTTGGTTCGAGCAGGTTGTTTATCAGAAAAGCTGAAGCATCATTAGTCCAGGTTGATACGGAAAAAACCGCCGCTGACCAAAAATGAGCCGATCGGCAGCCACAAAGTCAGCTAGCGGCACAAGAGTAATTACTATCTGCGGAATCCCGAATTCCGGCAAAACCACCATTTTTAATGCTATCACCGGTCTCAGGCAGAGTGTGGCCAACTATCCCGGTGTAACTGTCGAAAAGGTTACCGGCAAATTCACAATTGCCACCACCAAGACCGAAGAATACACCTTGATTGATATCCCCGGGACTTATTCTTTGACTCCCTTTTCTCCCGACGAAAGAATAGCAACCGCAGCTTTGTGCGGGCTGATAGACGGCGAAAAGCTCTCAGATGCTATCGTTTGTGTTGTCGATGCTACCAATCTCGAAAGAGGTCTGAGTTTCATTTTCCAAATTCTGCAAATAGGCCGGCCGGTAGTTGTGGCGCTTAATATGATTGACCTGGCCAAAAGACAGGGTCTTCAGATTGATGTCAAGGCTTTGTCAAAGGCGATAGGCGGCATTCCGGTAGTTCCGCTGGTAGCTACAGAAGGGACCGGCATAGCCTCTCTCAAAGCAGAGATGGCCAGAGCGACCAACGCCGCAGCGCCTCCCAGCGGCGGCTTTTATGATGAATCTGTCGAACAACTGCTTGGCAGAATGTCGCAGGTAAGCGGTAATGGTCATCGGCACCGCGCCGAGCTTTTGAGATCAATTTTCGATGAGCCCGAAAAATCGTCAAATAACGGCGGGGGACTTCACTCTCTCGATGAGATAATCAAAGAAGGCCGGGCAGCTTTGATTAAAAAGCATGGCTCACTCAGCCTGGCCCTAAACGCCCGGCTCGGCAAAAGAGCCACAGAAATAGCTGAAAACTCGATTACCAGATTTGAAGCCCGCGATGAAACAATCTCCGATACGATAGACAAATATCTGCTTCATCCTCTGCTGGGTCCGCTGGTGCTGGCGGCAGTTATGGTTTTCATGTTTCAGGCGATATTCAGCTGGGCTGAACCGCTGATGAACGGGGTCGATTATCTCTTTGGTCAGCTTTCTATCTTAGTCGGCAGTTTTATGGCCGAGGGTCCCTTGAGGTCGCTGTTGACAAACGGCATAATCGGCGGAGTCGGCTCTGTCATAATATTTTTGCCGCAAATTGTAATTCTGTTTTTGTTTATCTCTGTACTCGAAGATTCCGGCTACTTAGCCAGAGCGGCCTTTATGGTCGATAAAATGTTTCACTGGTGCGGTCTCTCGGGAAAATCTTTTATTCCCCTGCTAACTTCCTACGCCTGTGCCATACCGGGTATTATGGCTACCCGTACAATCGAGGACCGCAAACTTCGCCTGATTACTATCATGGTAGCGCCGCTGATGACCTGCTCAGCCAGACTGCCCATTTATGCCATCATGATTGCCGCCTTTATACCGTATCAAATTGTGCTTGGCGTTTTCAACCTGCAGGGACTGGTTCTGACAGCGCTTTACATGCTGGGACTAATAGTAGCAATCGGTGTGTCGTTTGCCTTAAAGACCATAATCAAGTCTGAACAAAGCACTTTCATGATGGAGATGCCGTCATACAAAATGCCGACTCTGCGCTCGGTGGGAACTCGTGTGCTTGGTCGCACCAAGTCATTTTTGAAACGTGCCGGAACATTAATTGCGGCAATTACGATTGTAATCTGGGCGCTCAGTTATTATCCCCGCTCAGATGATATTTCTGCTGAATATGCTGCTCAATATGAAGCCGTAATTCAAGACAATCATTACGAAGAAAACAGATCAAGAATCTCCCACCAGGAAGCCGGCGCTCATCTGACAAATTCATATTTCGGAAGGCTGGGGCGGGTCATTGAGCCGCTCTTTGAGCCACTTGGCTGGGACTGGAAGATAACTTTGGCGGCGCTGGCTTCGTTTCCGGCCAGAGAAGTAGTGGTGGCGACTTTAGGGACTATTTATAATCTGGGCTCTGAGACTAACCAGGAATCTTCATCGCTGGTCAGTAAATTGCGCGGCGCAGTTTGGGATCATGGTGATAAAATTGGTCAGCCGGTCTTTAGCCCGGCAGTGGCGATTTCTATAATGGTCTTTTTTGCGCTTTGCTGTCAATGCGGAGCTACTTTAGTGACTGTAAAGCAAGAGACAGGCAAAATGCGTTATCCGGTCTTTGTTTTTGTTTATATGACAACATTGGCCTATGTCGGCAGCTGGCTGGTCTATAAAATTTTTGACGGGATAGGCTTGTAAGTGGAGCTGTTATTTCAAAATATGGCCGTCTGGGCCGTAATGTCCGGCGTCGCGGCCTATTTAGCATTCTATGTCTATCGCCAATTTTCGTCCAAGAGTGGCTGCGCTGCCTGCCAGCTCAAACAAGCTGTGGTACTGAAGAAAAACAAGCCGGTCATAAGCCGTCAGGTCAAAACTTGATTTTGCCCTCAAATTCTGATTGATTCAGGCTATGATAAACAGCAGCCAGGTACTTTTAGGGCAGTACCGTCCGCTTGATTCTTTTTTGCACCGGCTCGACACCCGCGCCAAAATTATTCCTGTATTATTAGTCTTGGTATTGGCTCTTTTTACCAAGTCGTATCTTTTTTACCTGTCAGCGTTTGCCATCCTGATAGCCGCTCTGCTGCAGTCTGGAATCTCCAAAAAGATTCTGATTGAAAGATTTAAGCCTATTCTATGGTTGGTCGCATTTACATTGGTTTTTCATCTTATTTTCTCCGGCGAAGGCAGCAAAGTTGTATTTTCAATCTTTTCATATGAACTTACCGAAGGCGCTTTGCATTACGGTGTCTTTTATTCGTTGAGACTGGTTTTGTTTGTCTCAATTGTGTTTTTGATAACTCTGACCAGTTCGCCATCGGAGCTGGCTGACTCGCTGGCAAAGATTATGAACCCGCTAAAAAAGATTAAGTTGCCGGTTGATGATATAGCTTTGATACTGTTTATCGCGATTCGATTTATTCCGGTTTTATATGAAGAGTTTAAGACCATAAAAAACGCTCAGATTCTGAGGGGAGCCAGTTTCGGCGGCTCTTTGTATAATCGCATAAGGAAATCATCCAGCATAATAATCCCGGTTTTTGTAGCCACAGTCGGGCGGGCAGATGAAATAGCGCAGGCGATAGAAAACCGCGGCTACGGCAAGAACAGGTCAAGAACCTATTTCAGTCTTAAGAAATTCAGACTAAATGAAATTGTTTTTTCTGTGTCTAGCGGCGGCATGTTACTCGCTCTATTTTATATAACCTGATATTAGTTACAATTATATATGGCAGAAAAAAATATTAAGCTCGTAATTGAATACGAAGGAACCAACTTCTCCGGCTGGCAGTCGCAGGCTGTATCTGCGACAATTCAGGATGAAATTGAAAAGGCGATTTATAAAATAACCGGCCAGAATATCAGGATAAACGCCGCCGGACGGACCGATGCCGGTGTTCATGCCCTGGGGCAGGTGGCAAATTTTAAGATCGACCACTATCTGGAAGCCGGCAGATTCAAAGATGCCATTAACAATTTTCTGCCGCGTGAAATTATGATTAAGTCAGCGGTCGAAGTAAATTTAGAGTTTCGCTCCCGAAATGATGCCGTTTCGCGGCATTATCGTTATCTTTATGCCACCGAGAAATCTGCTATTTACAGAAATCTGCGCTGGGAAGATAACCTGCTTATTTCTTCTGAAAAGCTAAATCAGGCGGCGGCAGTTCTGTTAGGGGAGCACGATTTTTCAGCCTTCTGTGTGGCGGCCTCGCTTAAGGATGACAACCGCTGCAAAATAGAGCATTCTGAGTGGCAAACTCATGGACCGCTCTTTACCTATGACATTGTTGGCAACAGGTTTTTGCACTCTATGGTGCGCTCTTTGGTCGGCTCTATGATAAATCTGGCCACAGAAAACCGAGACCAGAACAGCTGCAACTTGACTTTGGACGATTTCAAAAATATGTTAAGCTCTCCTGATAAGGAAAGGGCGCTGTTTACTGCACCGTCCCAGGGATTATATTTGGTTTCAGTTAGTTACCAAGAGGAAGAAAGTAAATGAAGTTTTTTATCGACAGTTGCAATCTTGATCAGATCAAAGAAGCCATGGCTATGGGCGTGCTCGATGGTGTCACTACCAATCCCTCACTGGCCGCCAAAGAAACCATTCCCTACAGAAAGCTTTTGGTAGAAATTTGCAAAATTGTCCCCGGACCTGTCTCTGCCGAAGTAATCTCTACAGAGCATAAGGCCATGATTGCCGAGAGTGACGAGCTGATTAAAATCGCAGAAAATATTGTAATCAAAATTCCGACTATCGCCGAAGGACTCAAAGCTGTCAAAACTCTGGCTGACAGAAAGATTCCGGTCAATTCAACTCTGGTCTTTTCGGCCTCGCAGGCACTTTTGGTAGCTAAAGCCGGGGCCGCTTATGTCTCGCCATTTATTGGCAGGTTAGATGATGTTTCTACTTCGGGAATGGAATTAATTGAACAGATTGTGACAATCTACGCCAACTATCAGTTCAAGACGGAAGTTCTGGTAGCTTCGGTCAGGCATCCTATGCACGTGGTAGAATCGGCGCTTTTGGGAGCCGATGTCTGCACTATGCCGCTCAGTGTGATTCACCAGTTGCTAAAACATCCACTGACCGATATCGGGTTGGAGAAATTCCTGTCAGACTATAAAAATTCTCAGGCGAATAAATGATAGCACGTTACACCCTGCCGGAAATGGGACAGCTTTGGTCTGAAGAAAACAAATTTAAGAGCTGGCTTAAAGTCGAAATAGAAGCTGCCCGGGCGATGGCGCAGATAAAGATGATTCCTGCTGCGGCTGCCCGTTCTATTGAAAAAAAAGCTAAGTTCAAAGTTTCTGAAATCGACAGGATTGAAAAAGAAGTCAACCATGATGTGCTGGCTTTTTTGACAAACGTCAGTAAATCGATAGGCAGCCATGCCAAATATTTGCACTTTGGTTTAACTTCGTCTGATGTAGTTGATACGGCGCTTTCTTTGCGTATCAAAGAGGCGGCCGGAATTATAGACAAAAAATTAGCCGAAGCGATAAAACTCGTGGCGCAGCTGGCCAAAAAATACAAACACGTTCCCTGCATCGGGCGCACTCATGGCGTTTTAGCCGAACCGATGACAGTCGGTCTGAAATTTTCAGTCTGGTATACTGAACTGAAACGAAGTCAGGTCAGATTCAGAAATGCCACGGCAGGAATTTCTGTGGGCAAGCTCTCAGGCGCGGTTGGTAATTTTGCCAATGTCGACCCCAGAGTAGAAGCGGCGGTTTGCAAGCGGCTGGGTCTAAAAGCTGCCGAAGTTTCTACGCAGGTAATTCAGCGCGATCGGCATGCTGCCTTTATTACGTCTATCGCAATTTTAGGCTCTTCGCTTGAAAAATTTGCTACTGAAATAAGAAACCTGCAACGAACAGAGATTGGCGAAATGTACGAAGGCTTCACTAAGGGACAGAAAGGGTCGTCGTCAATGCCGCATAAGAAAAACCCGATCACCGCCGAGCGTATTACCGGAATTGCACGACTTCTTCGAGGCTATGCCTTAAGCGCTATGGAAAACATCCCCCTCTGGCATGAACGGGATATTGCGCATTCATCGGTCGAAAGAGTTATTATTCCCGATGCTACCATCTTGATTGATTACTCGCTTCATAAGTTTATCGGGCTGATGTCAGGGCTGGTTATTAACAAAGAGAGAATGCTTGAGAATATTTATTTCCGGGGCGGCCTGGTCTTTTCTCAGCGGTTGCTCTTAAAACTTACAGAGACAATCGGCTCCAGAGAAAAAGCTTACAAGATAGTCCAGAAGCATGGTATAGCAGCATTGGAAAAAAAGCTTTCCTTCAAAGATGCAGTCTTAAAAGATAAAGAAATCGGCAAGTATCTAAAGAAGAACGAAATCGAAAACTGTTTTGAACTCAAACCGTTCGTGCGCAATGTTGACAAAATTTTCAAGCGGGTTTTTGCCAAGTGATAGCCAGAGAAGGCTGGCCGTTTGTAATCGGCAGTTTTATTATGACCGCCGTTTTGTTTGCCGGCTGGTATTACAGCGATAAT
>JADFPZ010000081.1:0-9568 GCA_022562075.1 Candidatus Zixiibacteriota bacterium
ACCAGCAGTACAAATGTCTTTCTTATCGGCCCGACCGGAAGAGCCGTTTCTGCAACCTGCGGCAGTCTCAGGATGTCAATACCACTCAGAAAACCAGTGCCTGCTGTTTTGTTTGCACCATCTATTTCTATCCGCTCATAGTAGTTTAATCTGTCATAATCTGAGCTTAAACTAAATTTTCTGCCCAGCAATTCTCGTATTTCCATATTCATGCGATCTTCGAATCGCTTGCTGAACTCCTGCGCGTTTACGATTATCTGTTTACTTTTCTCTTTGGAACCGTACTTGATCCGTTTGAACGCTTTTGAGACAGTAAACAGATCCATATTTGAGGAGTTAAGCTTTTTAATCGATTTTATCCACCTATCAATGGACTGCTCATTAAAAGAGCTCTCAAATAGCAATAAATCCGGTTTTTGATTCATGAACAGCCCCTTGACAGCATCATCTATTGAAATAGGGGCATTAGTCGAAAGATAGACGCGGTGAAGATAGAGATGTTTATCAGTAAGAGATTCAGTCTCTATCTGAAATTTTGGGCGCTGCTTGATGAGAATTATGTCGATGCGGCAGCCAAAATTGTCATTGAGATAGTACAGCGTCGGCCAGTCAATCTCTTCAGTAGATTGGACAAAGCAGGCGACACGTACATCACACAGGGCATAATCTACTGCTGTTCCCCCGGATCTGACTGGGGCTGCTAAAATGAGGCCGTACAAAATAGCAAGAACCGGCAGAGCGATTCTTCTGAGCGGTGCAAACTCAAAGATTCTCATATACCGATAATATCGGCAGAGAGCCTGCTAAGTCAATTTTCAAAAAAAGGGGGTTACGGCCTAAAGCAGCTGTTAGATAATTTGCTTTTCGCGCAGTTTCTCAAAAAGATTGTTGGCTATCTCTTCGGCCGAGTCACCCTCAATAATCTCCCCTTGTGGTCTGGCGGGAGGCGGAGCGACTTTTATGGTTTTAGTCTGAGAATTCTGGCCAATACCGGTTCCATCTAAGCCCAAATCTACGGCAGACCACCTGGTAATTTCTTTCTTTTTGGCCTGCATCTTGCCTTTTAGCGATGGCAAACGTGGTTCGTTTATCTCTTTGACTACTGAGAAAACGGCCGGCAGCCTGGTTTCAACAACATCGTAGCCCTCTTCCGTCATACGGAAAACTACCGTCTTCTCCATGTCCACTTCTTCAAACTTTTTGACAAACATCACCTGCGGCAGGCTTAAAGCAGCCGCGACCGCGCCCGGCACCTGGGAACTGTCTGAATCAATAGCTTGCTTGCCGGCCAGTACAATGTCAAATTCGCCGAGTTTCTTCAGGGCTGCAGCCAGAATTTTGCCGGTAGCCTGAGGATCGCTTCCTTCAAAAACTTCATCAGTCAAAAGAAAAGCTTCGTCTGCACCCAAAGCGAGACAGTCACGGAGGGCCGATTCAGCTCTTTCACTGCCCATTGCCATTACTATGCACTTGCCGCTGGTTTTTTCTTTTATACGGATGCCTTCTTCAACAGCATATTCATCAAAAGGGTTGACCACACCCGGTCCCTGAGGCAGCTCTATTTTGTTTTCTGCTTCATTGACTTTTATCAGCGCTATTTCGGGAACTTGTTTTACCAGTACGACTATGTTCATGGCTTTTCTCTCTTACTAAATGCTAACGTAATAATCAGATGACGAATATGGTCAGGAGACAGACCCTTGTCAAGGCAGAGTCTGCCCGTCAGTCTTGGTTTTCGTCAATATGTTCAAGAGCTTCGGCAGCAGCTTTTTGCTCAGCTTCTTTTTTCGAAAATCCGATACCGTGTCCGAGTTCCTGGCCGTTTAGACGCACCACTATGTTGAATGTTTTATCGTGGTCAGGGCCGGATTCTGAGACCACATCATAACGGGGCATCCCCCTGCCCGAAGCCTGTATCAGTTCAAGCAGTTCCCCTTTGTAATTTCTTTGAGAGCTGTCGCTGCTTACGATCTCCTTGCGGGAATAAACTACTTTTAATATAAACTTTTTGGCAGCTTCAATACCACCATCAAGATAGACAGCCGCCATAACAGATTCCATGGCATCCGAGACGATTGAAGACCTGTCTGCACCTCCCGATTTGTTCTCTTCTGTAGAGAGATAGATATGCTGGTTTAGCCCAATATCTTTACCGATTTCTGCCAATGTCGTTTCGTTAACCAGAAGGGATTTCATTTTTGTTAACTCCCCCTCGTGCCAGTCAGGATGATCCGCAAATAGCTGTTCGGCAATCAGCAGTCCCAGCACAGAATCACCCAGAAATTCCATTCTTTCGTTGGATTCATTTACTGATTCAGAATTATTTGTAAATGAGCGGTGAGTCAGTGCCAAAGCCAGCAGGGACTGGTCCTTGAAGTGATAGCCAATGATCGACTCTGCTTTGGCAAGGTCTACTTTTTTCTCTGGAGGAGGACTGGCAACGAAAATACTTTTGACCGTATCCCAGAAACTCATCTCACGAGGTGCCGTTGAACTTGCCAACGACTAAGGTAACATTGTGCCCGCCGAAACCAAATGAGTTAGACAGGACATAGTTTGTCGGCCAGTTTCTTTTCTGATTAGGAACATAGTCCAGGTCGCAGTCCGGGTCGGGCGTGTCGAGATTTATTGTGGGATGAACGATGTCATCCTGAACCGATTTAACGCAGGCTATTGCTTCAATTGCTCCGGCAGAGCCAAGCAGATGACCGGTCATAGATTTGGTGGAATTAATCGGAATCTTATAGGCGCGCTCACCCAGTACTTCTTTGATAGCTTTGGTTTCGGCAATATCTCCGAGACTGGTCGATGTCCCGTGGGTGTTGATATAATCAATCTGTTCGGGTTTAAGACCGGCGTCGGCCAGCGCGTTTTCCATAGCCTTGCGCGCTCCGCGACCCTCTGGGTGCGGCGCTGTCATATGATAAGCATCGCTGGACATTCCAATACCGGCCAGTTCTGCCAGGATATTGGCGCCTCGTGCTTTGGCGTGCTCTTCTGATTCCATAATTAAAATACCGGCGCCTTCACCCATTACAAAACCGTCGCGGCCTTTATCAAACGGTCGCGAAGCTTTTTGGGGGTCATCATTTCTGGTCGAAAGCGCTTTGGCCTGGCAGAATCCTGCCAACGCTGTCGGCGTAATGGTTGCTTCGGTACCGCCTGTTATCATTACGTCAGCTTCGCCTCTCTGAATAATCCTGTAGCAATCTGAAATTGCATGAGCCGATGAGGCACAGGCAGAGACTGTTCCATAATTTGGTCCCCGAAAACCAAACCTTATGGAAACCATGCCAGCACACATATCTATTATCATCATTGGAATAAAAAATGCTGATACTTTACCTGGACCTGATGCCACCAGCCTGTCGCGCTGTTTCTCAAAAGTATTTATCCCGCCTATACCTGAGCCGATAACCACACCACATCGGTCAAGATCCAGATTCTCAGTATCCAGCCCGGCATCCTTGACCGCATTAACACTGGCTGCAACGGCGTACTGGGCCGACAAGTCCATCCGGCGGGCTACTTTCCTGTCTATATATTTGGTAGAATCAAAATCTTTGATCTCACCGGCAATATGAACCGGGAATTCGGAAGAATCAAATTTGGTCAGTCTGGAAACTCCGGATTTCCCTGCTAACAAAGAATTCCAGAATTCGTCTACAGAATCTCCCAGGGGAGATATTACGCCCATGCCGGTTACGACAACTTTTCTGTTCAAATTATTCAGTTGATATCTTTCTATTTAGCTCTTATCAGAATGATCGTTGATATACTTGACCGCATCTCCGACAGTAGCAATCTTCTCGGCGTCTTCATCGGGGATCTCAACTGTGAACTCTTCTTCTAAAGCCATTACCAGCTCAACCGTATCAAGAGAGTCGGCGCCCAGGTCCTCGACAAATTTTGCCGTTTCGGTCACTTGAGATTCCTCCACACCCAATTGTTCAATAATTATGTTTTTGACTCTTTCATCAATTGATGCCATTGCATTTCTCCTTTGTATATTTCCTCAGTTTATAACTTACGAAATTGATAATCCGCCGTCTATGGCCAGCACCTGCCCGGTTACATACGAGGCTTCATCCGATGCTAAAAAAGCTACAGTAGCAGCAACATCGAACGGCGTCCCCCCGCGTTTTAGCGGAATTTTCTGCAAATATGCTTTTCGCACACTTTCCGGTAGCTTGTTGGTCATCTCTGTTTCTATATATCCCGGCGCGACGGCATTAACAGTTATGCCTCTGCCGGCTAACTCTTTGGCTGCACTCTTTGTCAGCCCAATCAGGCCGGCTTTGGAGGCAGCGTAGTTGGCCTGCCCGGCATTACCGGTTAGGCCCACTACCGAGCTTATGTTCACAATTTTTCCTGAACGTTGTTTCATCATTATTTTTGCAGCAGTTTTTGTGACAAAAAAAGCACCTTTGAGGTTGATGTCAACAACCATATCCCAGTCTTTTTCATTTAAGCGCACTAACAGATTATCCCTGGTGACTCCGGCATTATTTACGACAATATCTATAGAGCCGAATTTTTCGACCGTTTTGGCGAAAAGATTTTCAACTTCCTCCAGATTCAGGACATCGGCCTTTATGCCAAGCGCCTTGCTCCCAATTTCTGCGACAACTTTGTCAATCGCTTCTTTATCAATATCTGAGATTACAACATTAGCCTGGTGCTTTGCAAAGTACTCCGCTATGGTTCTGCCGATACCTCTGGCAGAGCCGGTCACAATTACTGTTTTGTTTTCAAAATTCATAGTTTCTAAAGCTAATTTATACCTGCTTTAAACCGAAACAGCCGCAAGCAACTCTATATCTTTTATCGTATCAAGATTCGTTATTTTTTCAGCTGACATATTTCTTTTGGCCATACCTGCCAGCACTTTTCCGGGGCCGATTTCTATAACGTTAGTGCAATCGTTTGACACCAGATATGCCATGGTCTGCGACCACTTCACCGGAGAAGTAATCTGGGCTACCAGCAGTTTTTTGATTTCAGCTGAAGACTCAACCGGTTTGGCTGTAACGTTGGCGATGACAGGCACTGTCGAAGATTTAATAGCCGCATGTTTTAGAAATTGCTGCATTCCTGATTTGGCCGGCTCCATGAGAGGTGAGTGAAAGGCTCCTCCGACCTCAAGAATCATCGCCCGCCTGGCGCCTTCATTTTTGGCAATTTCTGCGGCGACTTTTACAGCATCGACACTTCCAGAAATAACTATCTGTGACTCTGAATTAAAATTGGCTGGCACCACTACGCCGCTCTTTGAAGCTTTCCGGCATATTTCTAAAACCTTTTCTTCCGTCAGGCCAATGATTGCTGCCATGCTGCCGGGACTTTCGTGGCAGGCCTGTTCCATCAGGCCGGCACGTTTAACGACTGCCTTGATAGCCAGCTCAAAACTCATAGCTCCGGTAGCTGCCAGCGCCGAATACTCTCCCAGAGAATGCCCGCAGGCATAATCAAATTGCGGCAGGCTCTCTTTTAAAGCGGTCAGCACAGCCAAGGAGTGAAGCAGTATCGCCGGCTGGGTGAAGCGGGTATGCTTGAGTTTATCGGCGGGTCCTTCAAACGAAAGCTTTGCAATATCTTCAGCCAACTCATCTGAGGCCAGCTTGTACAAATTTCTGACTTCTTCAAAATTATTATGAAGGTCCCTGGCCATACCGACATACTGCGAGGCCTGACCGGGAAACATTAAAACAGTTTTGCTCATACTACCATTTTACCATTTTACTAATGTCGCGCCCCAGATTAAACCGCCACCGAAAGCAACCATAACCACATAATCACCATCTTTTATGCGGCCTTCCCGGTTGGCTTCATCTAAAGCCAGCGGTACCGAAGCGGCCGAGGTATTGCCGTATTTTTCGATATTCAGAAAGACTTTATCCATACTGATTTTTATTCTTTTGGCCAGAGCTTCTATAATTCTGATATTCGCCTGATGCGGCACCACTATAGCAATATCATCAACTGTTAGTCCGGCATCTTCAATAACTTTAAGGGTAGCATTGCCCATCTCTTTGACAGCGATTTTGAAAATGTCGGAGCCGTTCATCATTATTTTGTCATTGCCGTTAAAATCAAAACTCTCAGAATAAGGATTCGCCGCCCCGCCTACTTCGGACCATAACAGTTTTCTGTAGCGGCCGTCAGACTTTATGAATGAATTAATAATGCCCCTGTCACCTTCTGCTGCAGAAACAACAACCGCCCCGGCTCCATCGCCAAAAAGCACACAAGTATTGCGGTCCTTGTAATTGGTAAAAGTGGATAGTTTTTCAACTCCGATAACCAGAGCTTTCTTAATCTTTCCATTTTCTATAAATGAACTTGCAATGGATAAGGCGTTAATAAAGCCGGTACATGCCGCAACTACATCAAAGGCTCCGGCATTGTTCAATTCCATTTTTTCCTGCACGACACAGGCCGCCGAGGGCAAACGGTAATCCGGCGTAACCGTGGCCAGAATGAGCATTTCAATCTCATCCCTGTCGGTACCGGCCATCTCCAGCGCGCTGGTGGCGGCTTTTACAGCCATATCCGAGGTAACCATGCCGTTAGCAACGCGTCGTTCTCTAATTCCGGTCCGGGAAGCAATCCACTCGTCTGAGGTGTCGACTATTTTCTCAAGGTCGGCATTAGTCATCACCTGCGGGGGTGCAAACGACCCTGTTCCGGTTATTCTGGCTCTTATCATTTTCTCCATCACTTATCCTAAAATGATCCGTCAATAATTTCTCGTGTATATTTTCAACAATCCTTTTTGAAGCCATTTCATAGGCTGTCTTTACAGCACTGCAAATCGCCCGTCGGCCCGATGAACCGTGGCAAATCAGTACATTGCCGTTTACTCCCAAAAGCGGAGCGCCGCCGACTTCAGCATAATCAAGGGTTCTGCGCATGCGCCTTAAGAAAGGCAGCAGCAGAAAAACGCCCAGACGTGAAAAAAGATTTGTCTGAATCTGCCTCTGTACATGCTTGGTCAGCATCGGCTTGATAGATTCGGTCAGTTTCAATAAAACATTTCCGGTAAAACCGTCTGTTACCGCGACATCAATAGTCCCGGATAAAATGTCCCGTCCCTCTATGTTGCCGACAAAATTTATGGTCGAATGTTTTAACAGTTCCTGTGAATTAAATATCAGTTCATTCCCCTTGCTACGCTCTTCGCCAATAGAAATTAGTCCCACCCTGGGGGACTCGAGGTTCAGCATTACAGAAGCATAGACAGAACCCATTACAGCAAACTGGGCCAGATGCTGCGGCTTGTTCTCGGCATTGGCGCCAACATCGAGAACAACTGTAGGCCGGCCGGCCGAAGTAGGAAACAAAATCGCGATAGCCGGACGGCTGACCTGACTTATTCGTCCCAGAGTTAAAAGCGCAGTAGCCATCACCGCGCCGGTATTACCGGGAGAAACAAAGGAGCGAGCCTTGCCTTCTTTTACCAGGTCTATCCCGACTTTGATAGAGCTGTCTTTGATGCGAACTCCCTCGGTTGCCGACAGGTCCATTGGAACCTCAGCCTGGGCGTGCTGTATCTCAATATTGGCAGGAAGGTCTGTTCTCTGCGCCAGAGTTTTTTCGATTATATCCCGATGGCCAACCAGTATCAGATGCAGGTCATCTCCGATTTGGGCTGCTGAGTCCAACCCGCCCAAAATAATTTGCTCAGCACCGCCGTCTGCTCCCATAACATCAAGAACAACCGACTGCTTCTTAGTATCTGTCATGAAGCGGCATTCTCCATGCTATAGAGTGACTCTATGGCTAATTCTATGTCTCGCTTCCGGCGATTACCTGACGGCCGTTATAAAAGCCGCAGTTGGGACAGATATGATGCGGCAGCCGGGCGTGATGACACTGCGGGCAATCAATCGGTACCGGCAGCGTAATTTTCCAGTGGGTACGGCGTTTTCTGCCGCGGGCTCTTGAATGTCTTCGTTTGGGAAGTGGCATATCCTACAAATTTCTGTTAAAAGTTTACAATCTCTAAAGCAGATTTCTTAACTCTGCAAACTGATTTCTGGAATTATCATTGCGGCAGTTACACTGCTTTTTATTTCTGTTTCCGCCGCAAACCGAACAAAATCCGCGGCAGTTTTCCTCACAAAGTGGTTTCATGCTAACTGCCAGTATTAAAGCCTGTCTGAGGATCTCCCACAAATCGGCACATAAATCGTTATCATAATACAGATAATCTTCATCATCAATTATGTTTTCTTCTTTAGCTCTGTTGCGTCCTTCGGGTGCGACTATAAAATCGACATCTGTAACAAGCTGCTTTTCGAATGTCTTTACGCAACGGGCGCATTCCAGCTGTACAGTTGCTTCCAGCCTGCCCTGACAGAAATACTCGTCATCAGAATTCTGCACATTTAGCTTTAGCTTCAGGTTTTTAATCACCCGAATGTTATCCGTGCCTATTACTGCTCTGACAGTCTCATCAGTTAATTCCAGCTGATGAGGAAAGGCTTCACAATGCTTAAGGTCCAATATCATAGCTTGTAAGACTAACTTGTAAGTGGCTGAAAGTCAAGGATAAAACGGGCTGCAATGACCCCTTTGAGTCGTATTAAGTGATTACGCCTCTGTCGGTTACTTGGTTTAGATCTTCTGGCCGTTTCCGTAAGACTTCGCATTGCTGACTCCTTGTATCTTGACATAAAAGCCAGTTATATTATACTTATTAGGGTTTTGCATAATGGCTCCGGTCCTTATGTAGTTTCAAATGGCAACAGACCCATTCTGGTGGGTCTGCTGCCTTTAACTTTTAGCAAAGGAGTGGTGGCGGGCGAGGTAACTGGCTGACAATTAATAGCTTACGCTGACACAACTTAGCTATTGACAACCAGTTAAAAGTTCTGTATAATAGCAACGGAAACGATCCTTTCTGTAAATGAGCTGTTTCCAAATTCGGGCTGGGTGCTTCAACACTCAGCCTTTTTTCTTTCTGAGGGGATTATAACATAATTCAAAACCTGTGTCAATAGAAAAGCAATGTATTTTCCAATAAAATCGCTTGCTTCTTGTTTGAAATATACGTTATATTGCCGATGAAGATTTACAGAAAGGATGTTTAAGATGACAGAAGAAACTCAAACTACAGAAAAGAACCTTAAACAAAAGACTCAGAGAAGCCCGAACTTCCCTGCGGTTAGCCTTAAAAAAGGGATTGAGCTAACTAAAACGATTTACGATCAAGACAAGATATCAAAGATTCCTGAGCGAATAGCTCACGAAAGATGGGGCTACAAACCCTATAGTAGCGTTGCAGGCCAGCTTGTAGGTGCAGTAAAGGCTTATGGATTAATTGAAGTAGAAGGAAAAGGCAAAAATCGCTATGTTAGAATTTCTGATACTGGGCGTAGGATAGTATTAGAGACGCAAGACAAGCTAAAACTCTTGAAGAAAGCAGCCCTGCTGCCCCATATCAACAGAACCCTTTGGGAGAAGTACGAGGGCTATTTGCCCCAAGATGATGTGTTAAGGGAGTATTTGATTTTTACTTTGAAATTTAATGAAGATTCTGTTGATTATTTTATTACTCAATTTC
>JADFPZ010000081.1:9603-10349 GCA_022562075.1 Candidatus Zixiibacteriota bacterium
ATATTGACGGACGATGAAGACGAAAATGGAGAAGATGAAAATGATGATGAGCTTGGACCTCCCCAGTTGAGGGTACCCAAGTTGAACGTAACAACTCAAATTAAAGAGCAATTTCGAGAGTTGAAGTTTCTTTTGCCAAGCGGGGAAGCCGTTCTATATGTGCCGAGTAAAATGACCACTTCAGATTTTGGGATTTTGGAAGCTCATTTGAAAGCCCACAAAATGGCTTCTGAGCAAGCAACACCGAAAGAAGAATCTGAGCCTGAAACAGAAGAAGAAAGCTAATTGTCTAAACTGTCCGATTATTAGGCAATAACCTCTTTAAGTCTTGTTTCCGAGCCAGTGGGCGCCACAAGAAAACGTTGAGTGGGTGCGGCTGGGACAAAGTGAATAACAACTTTAGCTTGAAAGACTTCGGCAATCTTTCTGATCATAGAAAGAGAATGGCCATTATAATCTGCATTTTCGAGTCTACTAATTGCTGTGTGGCTTGTTCCTATATAACCCGCAAGTTGTTCTTGTGTTAATCCTGCGGAGGTACGCAGGTCATAAATTGCCTGAGCTATTCGTGCATTTTGCAGTTCCTGCTGGAGGCGAGCCTGCTGAGCCTGGTGGGCGGCGGCGTGGGGGTCTTTGCGGGCTGGGGCATGGGGAAGGCCCTGGGGTACATGGAGCTGAACGGCCAGCGCATCGAGACCCTGGTCCAGGCGGACATCGTCGTCCTGGCGCTGGCGGTCTCGGTGGCC
>JADFPZ010000082.1 GCA_022562075.1 Candidatus Zixiibacteriota bacterium
ACACTCGAGGCCGGATTGATTTATCTGTTCATGGGCGAACAAGTAAAGTCGCGGGTCGCATTCGATTCAGCTCGAGCTTTGTTGGAGAGAAAGTTCGGGGAGTTTCCTGACGACCACAGAATACACTCCACGCTTGGAATCGCATATGCCGGATTGGGACGAAAGGAAAAAGCCTTACACCACAGTGAAAGAGCGGTTGAATTAAATCCAGTCAGCAAAGACGCCTTTGATGGCCCTTTCTACGAGCAGAACCTGGCGATAATTTACACTCTTCTGGGTGACCAGGAAGCGGCGCTAGATAAGATTGAGTATCTTCTCGCAATTCCCTCCCCGTGGATGTCAGTTGGCGCATTGCGCGTTAATCCAGTATGGGACCCTCTTCGTGACCACCCTAGATTCCAGGCGTTGCTGGAGAAATACGATACAGGTAATTAGCTTTCCGGAAAAGGCCTCAAGCTGCTTCAACTAGTTTTACAGGTAATCAATGACCCTCCAACGACTTCCCCTTTCTGTCGAATAGCTCATCTTAGCTCTAAAATCGAATACCGCAAAAGTATGGTGAGAGTGAGGTCGGTGCCCATAATACCGTTTTTCTCACCAAAATCTTTTAATTTCAAAAAGCCTTGCGCCGGCCTTATAGTACAATTATTATTAATAAACTGGCTTATTCAGGTGCGCATAGAGCATTGGAACTGCTGCCCTGATAAGTAGTTATAAATTATAGTAACGCTTGAAGTTATGGAGTTTAGATATGAGTGATAATATGGGAATCAGAGGCTATGATTACGTAGAGTTCTACGTTGGCTCGGCCAAAGCGACGGCCTATTTCTTCGCCAAGGCTCTGGGCATGAATATAACCGCCTACTCCGGGCCGGAGATGAACGTCCGCGACCGGATGTCTTTTTACCTGACTAAGAATAATCTGAAGATTGTAGTGACTTCGCCTCTTGAGCCCTCATGCTGGGAAGTCTACGATTTTATCACCCGTCATGGAGATGGTGTCAAACGCTGGGCGATTGAAGTTGACGATGTGGAGAAAGCCTTTAGACACGCCACCAAGCGAGGCGCCATAATGGTCAGCAAACCAAAAAGGACAGAAAACCATCATGGCTACGTCGACGAAGCGGCGATTCGCCTTTACGATGATACGGAACTGGTTTATGTCAACCGCGACAACTACCGGCATTTGTTCCGCCCGAATTTCTGTGAACCAAAGCGGCTGATAAATGTGGACAGCGATGAAACGGGCATCCAAGGAATTGACCACATAGTAGGCAACGTCCGCGAGAACGAAATGAATCTCTGGGCGGATTATTTCAACAACACCATGGATTTTGAAACGTTTGTTGATTTCAAAGCAGGAGATATCGGCACCAAATATTCATCACTATTATCCAAAGTTGTCCGCTCCAAAGACAATGTGATCAAAAATCCAATCAATGAACCATACGAAGGCATGAAAAAATCACAAATCGAAGAGTTCATTGAGCAGTATAACGGCTCTGGCGTGCAGCATATTGCAATAACGACCAAAGATATTGTCAAAACGATTGAGGCACTTAGAAAAAATGGCATAGAGTTTCTTGAAATTCCAGACACATACTATGACATGCTCCGCGAGCGCGAAGATGTGAAGATAAATGAAAACATAGATGACCTGCAAAAGCACCGGATTTTGTGCGATATAGAAGGCAACGGCTACCTGCTTCAGCTTTTCACCAAGCCGATAGGTGACCGACCTACTTTCTTCTTTGAATTCATTCAGCGCGTAGGCGACAGCCAGGGATTCGGTAAGGGGAATTTCAAAGCTCTGTTTGAGTCAATAGAGCTTGACCAGAAACTCCGCGGCGCTCTGGATGAAGAAGTTCAGGAAGTTTTGCCGCCCTGCTAATTTATGGAATTAAAAATAGGGGAATAAATTATGCCGTTTTATCATAAACTCGGAGACCTGCCGAAAGTAAAACATACTACTTTCTACAAGCCTGACGGAAAATCGCTTTACCGTGAAGAGCTGGCATCGAGCAAGGGTTTCAGCGGTGTCTATTCTAACAAATATCATCACTTCCTGCCAACGGCTCTCAAAGATTCTCGTCCCATTGCCAGTCCAAACAACGATCAGGAATGGAAAGATGCTCAAGTACTTTTTTATCATTTTTTCACTTACGATAAAGAAAGCAGCGGCGACTTTATTAAGAGCAGAACGGTCTTCCTTCAAAACGAACATACTACCATGGCTACTGCCAAAGTAACCGAAGATACAGACTTGTTTTTCCGAAACGCCTTTCACAACGAGTATATTTTTATACACCACGGCAACGGGGAATTTGTTAGCGAATACGGTTCATTTAAATTTGTCGAAGGCGACCAACTAATAATCCCGCGCTGCACCACCTACCAGTTGAAATTTGATAACTACGATAACAACCGACTGCTGTTGGTCGAAAGCGATACCGCTTTTGAAATACCAAAACATTATCGCAATGATTATGGTCAGCTGACCGAGAACGCACCTTACTCTGAGCGGGATTTTGTTGTTCCGGATAATCTGCCTGCGATTTCCGAAAAAGGTGATTTCAAAATTATTCTCAAAGCAGGCAAGAAATATTTTGAGCATATCCTCCCCCACCATCCATACGACGTTGTCGGCTGGGACGGTTTTTTGTATCCTTTTTCATTGAATATCAAAAACTACCACGCCAAAGTAGGCCGTATTCATCTACCTCCGCCGACTCATCTCTGTTTCATAACGCGCAATTTTGTTTTGTGCAATTTCGTCCCGCGTCCGTTTGACTTTCATCAAGAAGCTGTCCCAGTGCCGTATTTTCATTCTAATATCGATAGCGACGAGGTCATCTACTATGTCGCGGGTGATTTTATGTCAAGAAAGGGAGTCAAAGAGGGTTCTATCACGCTCCACCCGGGCGGAATGCCGCATGGTCCTCAGCCGGGCAAGACCGAAGAATCAATCGGCAAAAAGGGAACCGACGAGTATGCGGTTATGGTAGATACTTTTACGCCGCTTCGGCCGACCCTGAATGTCAAAGACACTCTTGACGAAGGCTACTCCCGGTCATGGCTGGAATAACGGGGGTATCACTTGGTTGACGTCCCTGAATATATTCGAGCGCTGAAAGCTTATGTGGCCGGTAAACCGATCGATGAACTAGCCCGCGAAAAACATCTCAAGAGAATCGTCAAGCTGGCTTCAAATGAAAACCCGCTGGGTCCGTCGCCAAAGGCACTCTTGGCTCTGCAAAATATTCTGGCAGAGTCGCATCGCTATGTTGACCCGTCATCGCACCAGCTCGTTCATGCCATTACAAAAAAGTATGGCAAGAACCAGGATGAAATAGTCTGCGGACATGGAACTGATTCCATACTAGCCTATATCGTTAATGCTTTCACAGACCACGATGACCAGGTCTTGACCAGCGAGGGAACTTTTATCGGGATTTATGTAAATGTTTTGAAATTCGGTCGTAATTTAGTTAAAGTTCCTCTTAAAAATTATAGCTATGACCTTGAGGCAATTGCAGCTGCTATTACAGAAAGGACCAGGCTGATTTACCTGGCTAATCCAAATAACCCGACCGGCAGCATGTTCAGTAAAACTGAATTTGAAAAGTTTATGAGCGCTGTGCCAAATTCAATTCTGGTTATTCTGGACGAAGCCTACACTGTTTATGCCGAAGAGAATAGCGACTACCCCAACGGCTTCGAATACAACTATCAGAACTTGATAGTCACCCGCACATTTTCCAAGGCCTACGGACTGGCCGCCCTGAGAGTAGGTTTTGCAGTAGCGCCGCCGGCTATCATAAAAGAAATCTACAAAGTGAAACTCCCCTTCGAACCAAACTATCCGGCTCAGATTGCAGCCCAAGCCGCACTTGATGATGATGACTTTTTGAGACAGACAGTTGACACTAATAGAAAGTCACTGTCAGAGCTGAATGCCTGCTTCGATAAGCTTGGCATAAAACATATGCCAACGGCAGCAAATTTTATTCTGATTGTATTTTCTTCTGAACAGTTTTCAACGGCTTTCAACGAGCAATGCCTCGAACACGGGCTGATAGTCCGTCACGTAAAATCTTTTGGAATCCCGGAGGCTATAAGAATCAATTCTGGCACAGAAGACGAGACAGAGTTCGCTATCTCAGTAATTGAAAAAGTTTACGAAAAGCTTTCAGAACAATTTCGTATTGAATATCAGAAAACAGTAAGGACTTAAGTCAATGAAATTAGTCTCGTTTAAAAACGATGCCCGCGAAGAACGAACCGGGCTGTATATCAAAGAACAAATTGTAGACTTAAATAACAGTGCAGAAAAACTGTCTTTGTCTCTGCCATCAGATATGAACAGCTTTCTTGATGGTGGCGACAAAAATATGGACATAGCCAGAAAAGTCGAAAATGCGTTCATAGCTGGTAAGCTAGAAGCCGGAATCAGCCTGAGCGAGGTAACGCCGCTACTTGCCCCTGTGCCGCATCCTCCCTCCTGCCGTGACGCTTACGCCTTCCGCCAGCATGTTGCAACCGCCAGGCGCAACCGCGGAGTAGAGATGATTCCGGAGTTTGACCAGTTTCCGGTTTTCTATTTTACCAATCATAATGCTGTTTTTGGTGAAGGAAACATAACGGTCGAAAGCGACCATTTGCATAAACTGGATTTTGAACTCGAAGTCGCTATTGTAATCGGCAGGCGCGGCAAAAACATCTCAAGCTCAGAGGCCGATGACTATATCGCCGGCTATACGATTATGAATGACCTTTCGGCCAGGAAACTTCAGATGGAAGAGATGAAACTCAGCCTGGGTCCGGCCAAAGGAAAAGATTTCGCAACGACTATTGGTCCCTGGCTGGTGACACCGGACGAACTCGAAGAGTACCGCATCAGTTCGGATTATGGCAACAAGTACGAACTAAAAATGACCGCTCGTCACAATGGTAAGCTTGTCTCCGAAGGTAATTTCAAAGATATGAACTGGACTTTTGCAGAAATTATCGAACGAGTTTCATACGGAGTCGAAATTCGCCCCGGCGATGTCATAGGTTCAGGCACGGTCGGCACCGGCTGCTATCTGGAGCTAAACGGAAGCGCTGCTCTAAAAGCCAAAGAACGTGGTGAATCAAGCAGCCCAATCTGGCTTGCGGACGGTGACAAGATTGAACTTGAAATAAGCGGCCTGGGCAAACTCAAGAATCGAATTGTCAAAGCCTCTGAAGACCGTTCCATACTTGCCAAAAAGAAAGAATCCGCCCTGGTCTAAATCAAAAATATGAGCGATAAGATGCGACATATCGAACCAAAAGATGTAGAGGTTCGTGAAGTTTTTTCTTATCTGTTAGGCGGCGTAGTACCGCGGCCGATTGCGCTGGTTTCAACGCTTTCTGTCGACGGCAGCCGAAATCTTTCTCCTTTTTCTTTTTTTAATGCCTTCGGCGCCAACCCCCCCATGGTGGCCTTCGCCCCAAGCCGGCGCGGACGAGACGGCACCAACAAAGACACCTACCATAATCTGATAGCCACCAAAGAATGCGTGGTGCAGATGGTGTCTTATGATATGGTAGAGCAGGTTTCATTGGCTTCGACAGAATACGATGTCAGCATAGATGAATTTACGAAGTCCGGTTTAACACCAATAGCTTCAGATATTGTAGGACCGCCCAGAGTTGCCGAGTCTTTGTTTCAAATGGAATGTAAAATGCGGCAAATGATCGAACTTGGTGATGGACCGTCGTCAGGGAATCTGGCAATCTGCGAAGTCGTCAAGTTTCACATCGCAGAAAGAATACTTGACGTCGATAGAATCGATCCGCAGAAAATTGATCTGGTAGCTCGCATGGGTGCAGATTTTTATTGCCGCGCTTCGGGTGAAGCAGTTTTTGAAGTTGAAAAGCCGGGTTTAAAAATCGGCGTCGGCTATGACCAGATTCCAGACGTGATCAAAGAATCAAAGATTCTATCAGCCAATAACCTCGGTCAGCTTGGCGGAATCGAGACGATTCCGGCTAATAACGAAGTTGCGTCTTTAAAAATAGAACTAATGCAAATCAAAGTAGACGATAACAAATATGATGAATACTTCTCAAATGCTGACTACACGAAAATGCTGGCTCTGGCAATCAACTCTGGTGGTGAAAACTCTGATGAACTTGGTAATAAAATCGAGCAAAGTGTAAAAGTCGCTTTAGCAGAAAAAGATTTAGAATTTGCCTGGAAAGCTCTGCTAATTCGAGTAGGCAACAGCTAATTCTAAGTTGGAGCAAATCTTGCCAGTCGCTCTTGAAACAAAACCAATCTGGACTCCTGATAAAGATAGCGCCTATGATTCAAATATGTCAGTCTACATTCGGGCTATGGCCAAAAAAACCGGCCGTGATTTTGAGTCTTACCATAATTTTTATGACTGGTCGGTAGCAAACTCTGAGGCCTTCTGGGAATCTATCTGGGAACTTGCAGAAATACGGCATTCAAAACCGTTTGATTCTGTCCTGAAAGGAACAGAAATCTGGAACGCCACCTGGTTTGATGGCAGCCGTCTGAACTTTGCTGAAAACCTGCTGCGCTACGACGACGACCATCCGGCAATTATTTCCTGGAGCGAAACAAAAGAGCCTGTCAGAATTTCATATAAAGAATTAAGAACAAAAGTCGCAGCCTGTGCCGCCGGGCTAAAAAAACTCGGTGTTACAAAAGATGACCGGGTAGCAGCATTTATTCCGAATATCCCCGAAGCAATTATCGGAATGCTGGCGACTACATCAATTGGTGCTGTCTGGTCTTCATGTTCGCCGGATTTTGGCTTCCAGGGCGTCCTTGATAGATTCGGACAAATTGAACCAAAGGTCTTGATAGCAGCCGACAGCTACGTCTACAACGGCAAAGAATATGACTCAACCAAGAAACTAAATAAAGTGGTCGATTCAATTACAAGCATTGAAAAAGTCGTTATTGTGTCAACGACAGACCAAAGCAATTCGGTCAGCAAATCAATTAGCTGGGCGGAGTTATTAGCAGATAAAAATGCCGGGCTAAATTTCGAGCAGCTAGCATTTGACCACCCGGTTTATATTATGTACTCCTCCGGCACAACCGGAGTGCCAAAATGTATTGTGCATGGCGGCGGCGGAACGCTCTTACAGCATTTCAAAGAACATTACCTGCACACCAATCTGACTCGCGATGATGTCATAGCCTACTACACTACCTGCGGCTGGATGATGTGGAACTGGCTGGTATCTGCGCTGGCGGTCGGCTCGACTATTTTTCTCTACGACGGCAGCCCCTCATATCCCAATCTAAGTATTCTTTGGAAAGCTATCGAATCGGAAAAAATATCTGTCTTCGGCACCAGTCCAAAATTTCTATCTGCCTGCCAGAACCGCGGTCTCAGACCAAAAGAGGAGTTTGACTTGTCTTCACTCAAGACAATTCTTTCTACCGGCGCACCGCTGACTGTGCCGCAATATGAATGGTGTTATGAACAGGTCAAAGAAGATATGCAGCTGTCATCAATATCAGGCGGTACTGATATTGTCTCTTGTTTTGCTCTCGGCAACCCGACCTTGCCAGTACACTCCGGAGAGATTCAGTGCCGGGGACTCGGTATGAAAGTTGAGACATACAACGATAACGGACAGCTGGTTTTAGACGAAGTCGGCGAGCTGGTCTGCAGCGCACCTTTTCCCTCTCGTCCAATCTATTTCTGGAACGACCCTGACAAAGCAAAATACAAAGCTGCTTATTTTGAACATTTCCCGGGTGTCTGGCGACATGGCGATTTTATCAAAATCACCGATTACGGCAGCGTCATAGTTTATGGCCGCTCAGACGCTACTCTTAACCCCGGCGGGGTGCGTATCGGCACCGCTGAGATATACGCGCCGGTCGAAGCCATGCCGGAAATTGCAGACAGTCTGGTTATCGGACAAAAGTGGCAGGATGACATTCGCATAATTTTATTCGTGGTTCTGGCCGAGGGACAATCTCTGACAGACGATCTCAAAAGTCTTATCAAAAATAATATCAGGCAAAAATCTACGGCCCGTCATGTGCCATCTAAAATAATTGAAGTCACCGATATCCCGCACACCATAAACGGCAAGAAAGTAGAAATCGCAGTAGTTCGCATCGTGCACGGCCAGGAAGTCCCCAACAAAGATGCCCTGGCTAATCCGGAGTCACTCAGGCAATTTGAAGCTTTGCCTGAATTGGCTAAATCGTAGAATTTCAGCGCTTTACAAGACAGCCGTATTCATAGTTGCACCTCTCCTCAACAACTCATATATTTGACGCTGATAAATATGAGCCTGCCAGCTTTTGACAGATTGAACATTAAAGGAGTGTGAGTATGGCCACACAGGTCGAAGAAGTTACCAAGAGCAGCCCGCTTGATGCAAACGAAGTCCTTGCCAACCTTCCGCTTTACTTAAAACAGTTCGTAGTCGATCAAAATTACAAATCCTACACTCCGCAGGATCACGCTATCTGGCGTTATGTCATGCGCCAGAATATTGATTTCTTAAAAAACCATGCTCACCGCGCCTATCTTGAAGGGCTTTCAAAGACAGGTATCGACCTCGGCAAAATTCCCAGTATTGAGAATATGAACAGGATTCTTGGCAAAATTGGCTGGGCGGCAGTCAATGTAGACGGTTTTATTCCGCCGGCAGCATTTTTGGCATTTCAGTCCTTTCGGGTACTGGTTGTAGCTGCAGATATCAGGCAGATAAATCATATTGAATACACTCCTGCCCCGGATATAATTCACGAAGCTGCCGGACATGCACCTATCATTGCAGAGCCGGAATATGCCGAATATCTGCGTCGTATCGGAGCAGCCGGTGCCAAAGCTATGTCTTCACGCAAAGATTTTGAGCTGTACGAAGCCATCAGAAGACTTTCGATCTTAAAAGAAACGCCGGACGCCGACCCAAAAGTTGTCGAAGAATCTGAAAAAGAAGTCCATTACAAACAGGACAATCTGGGTGAGCCGTCGGAGATGGCGCTTTTGTCCCGCTTGCACTGGTGGACTGTTGAATATGGTCTTATTGGCGATCTTGATGATTTCAAAATTTACGGAGCAGGTCTGCTTTCGTCTATCGGAGAATCGTTTCGCTGTCTGTCTCCTGAGGTAAAGAAAATTCCTTACAATCTTGAGACGGCCAACTATGTCTTTGATATCACAGCCGAACAGCCGCACCTGTTTGTGACACCGAGCTTCCAGCATCTGACAGATGTGCTCGAAGATTTCACCAAAGATATGGCCTATCGCAAAACTGATGTTGAAAGTATTAACAAAGCCATTGAATGCAAAAACCCCAGCACCTGCCAGTACAGTTCCGGCGTTCAGCTCTCCGGTGTCTTTACTGAAGTCCTGACCGATAACGCCAATCAGCCGGTGTATTTGAAGACTACCGGACCATCAAGTCTGGCCTTTGCTGATATTGAACTTCCCGGACATGACAATAATTATCACAAAGACGGCTTCGGCTCACCTGTCGGAAAATTGAAAAACAGCTCCAAGCCTCTCGAAGATATGAGCGATGGTGATATGGCTGAGCTTGGCATTGCAACCGGCAAGACTGTCACGCTTCATTTTGAAAGCGGCGTAGTCGTCAAAGGCCGCCTCGATAATTGCCAGCGAAAAGAAGGCAAACTTATTCTGATGGTCTTTGGTGACTGCAGCGTAAATAATAACGGCGCTGTCCTCTTTGACCCCTCATGGGGCACCTATGATATGACGGTCGGTGAAAAAATCGTCTCGGTCTTCCACGGCGCCGCCGACAAAGACGCCTATGAGCAGCCCTCGATTGTTTCCCGCACCCGCACAGTCAAAGCTGAGAAAGGCGAAAAAGACCGCAAACTATATGAACTTTATCAGACTATCCGCGACTGCCGCGATAACGATGCCGATTATTCCAAACTTCCCCAAGTCTGGGAAACTTTGCGAGACGAATATTCTGACAAATGGCTCTCCCCGCTTGAACTACTGGAATTATTATTGCAGAACGAATTATATCCTGAAATCCAGAAAGAAATCCGGGAATTCCTGGAGAATCTGGCCAAATCTGATAAAGAACTTACCAAGCTGATTAACGACGGCTTACGGATCATATCGACAACCTATTCCGCCAGCGAATTCGCCGCCAAGTAGTCGTTTAGCATTGTCACCCTTCGACCCCTCAAAAGCACTCGGGACTACGCAGGCTCAGGATGACTATTTGTAACCGTTGGCCCCTCCTGTCATTCCCGCGACCTTTTTGTCATTCCTGCTTTAGTCCAGTGCGAAAACACTGGGAGCAGTCGGGAATCCATCTTGTGTATACATGGGGCAGAC
>JADFPZ010000083.1 GCA_022562075.1 Candidatus Zixiibacteriota bacterium
CGACCCATTGCTCCCAACGCTTTCCTCAAACTGCTTGCTGTCAGCAGATAATAAAGGGGCAAGGGGCAAGAGACAGGGGGAAAGGGGAAAGAAGTAGGAAGTAGGAAACAAAAGGCAAGAAAAGCAAAAAGGCTGCTGCTTCAAAGAGCAAACCAGCTAAGTCTAAGAAGGCAGCCAAAGCCAAATAAGATAACGACTAAGCTCTGTTAGAAATTAAAGCCCGCTGACTAAGCGGGTTTTTTTGTTGTCATACATTGTGGCTTTTTCTAATTATTTATTAGAAAATCGTTGACTGGCTGTGTGATATGGCTATATAATAAACCATCCCATTAGCTATTTAACTGATACAAAATATGACTGAACAAATTCAGGAAAAAGGATTATCAAAAGGCTGCACCATTGCTCTAATAGTAGGTGGTGTTATTTTTGTCCTGGTAGTCGCTTTGATAATTCTGGTAATTGTAAAAAAGGATGAATTTGCCTCCTGGGCTTATAGCAAAGCAGTTATAAGCGAGAAGAGTTTAATTGCCGAGGCTGATTTACCGGGTATTGATACAATTGAAGTAAACCGCATAGCGGATGAGTTCCTTGCCAAGGTAGATACTGCAAGATATACTCAGGTTGAGTTAATGCCTTTCGTTAAATTTGTGCAAGACGGCGGCATGGATGAAAAAGTAGATTCAGCCGAAGCAGTTGCTTTTGTAAATGCAATGGTAGAGAGTTTTCCGGACCTTGGTCAATACAAGAATAGTGACGATTCGGGTGATATGAAAAAGCAGACTGACAGTTCAGCTGCTTCAGACCAGTCATATTAAAAAATGTTTAAATTGGTCTTTTCTATAATGTATTTGAGTTGCAGCGTTTAGATGCTGATTGCGTTGACAATATTAATGGCCTATTTGATAGGTGCGATTCCTTTCGGCATTATCATAAGCCGGCTTTTTGGAATCAAGGATATAAGGAATGAAGGTTCGGGAAACATCGGTGCCGCAAATGTCTGGCGAATTGTCGGATTTAAGGCTGCTGTTTGGGTCTTCATTGCAGATATAGGAAAAGGTGCAGTGGCAATCTTGATGGCAGCGGCTTTTTATAACAAGTTTGAGTTGTCTTTTTATTCGCTGGAATTGTTTCTGGCAATTTGCGGAGCAGCAGTCGTGATTGGTCATATCTTTCCGGTTTTTTTGAAATTTAAAGGTGGCAAAGGCGCAAATACCACTCTGGGTGTGGCGGCGGCGTTGCTTCCGATTCATTCTTTGATTTGCGTGACAGTATTCGTGACAGTTCTTGTGGTGACTAAATACGTATCTCTTGGATCAATCATTGGCGCCGCTGTGCTTTCACTGAGTCTTATATTTGAAAAATTCGTTTTGGGACATGCCGTAAGCAATGTTTATTTAGTTATGACCTCAATCCTGACAGTCTTGGTGATTTTTGCCCATCGTCAAAATATCTCAAGAATAATTTCCGGCAACGAGAAAGTGTTCTCGTTCTCGACAAAAACGGGGAATGTCAGGTAGCATGCAAAAAGGCGTAACCATACTCGGCGCCGGTTCCTGGGGGATGGCCGTTTCTCAGATTCTTAGTGATAATGATTGCCAGACAACTCTCTGGGAATACAATCCAAAAGAGGCGAGGAAGCTTGAATCCAAAAGAACCCGGGAAGACAAACTTGTTTCATTCAAGCTGCCCGAATCAGTAACTGTTACGAGTTCCTTAGAAAAAGCCTTGAGCAATACCGGTCTGGTAATCTTAGCTATTCCGTCTCAAAATCTTCGGGTTGTGCTTAACCAGGCCCAAAGTTATCTTGGAGAGAAGCCCAAATTACTCAATCTGGCAAAAGGTATAGAGAATAAGACTCTCAAGCGAATGTCCGAAATAGTTGATGATGTATTAGGTGACACCAAATTTTCGTTTGCAACTCTGTCGGGACCTTCCCATGCCGAAGAAGTAGCCCGTCGCATGCCAACTACCATCACAGTAGCCAGTCATGATGACCGCCTTAACACAAATCTTCAGGAGCTTTTCAGCAATAGCTATTTTCGGGTTTATAAATCCAGCGACTTAGTAGGGGTTGAAATGGGCGGAGCCCTAAAAAACATTATCGCCATAGCAGCAGGTATAATCTTCGGACTGGGCATGGGAGATAATACTACCGGCGCTTTAGTTACCAGAGGTCTGGCAGAAATATCCCGGCTGGGCATCTCAATGGGTGCCAGTGCCGAAACGTTTGCGGGACTTTCAGGGGTCGGCGATCTGATTGCCACCTGCTCCTCCAGGCACAGCCGCAACCGCTATGTTGGAATAGAGATCGGCAAAGGCAGAAATTTGGCTGATATCTTGGACGGCATGACCATGGTTGCCGAAGGTGTGGAAACAACCAGGGCCGGCTATGAACTTTCCCGGCTAAAATCCGTAGAAATGCCTATAACAAAAGAAGTTTACAAAGTTTTATTTGAAAATAAACCTCCCGGAGAGGCGATATGGGAATTAATGGGGCGCGAACTGAAATCAGAAATTTGGAGTTGATTAAAGCAAGAGGGATAACGTTATGACTACCGTCACAAAAAACGAAAAACTTTATTATTCGATCAGCGAAGTATCCGAAATGACCGGCCTGGCCCCTTATGTCCTGAGGTTTTGGGAAAAGGAATTTCCCATTCTGCAGCCCCGCAAAAACAGAGGAGGCAACAGAACTTATACCATAAAAGATATCGAAGTCGTAAACCGGATAAAGCACCTGCGCACCAAAGAAAAACTGACTATTCCGGGTGCACGTTCAAAGCTGATGATGAAGCGTCAGGGAGAAGAAAAAACAGGCATGGTGGCGTCTGCCAGAGCAAAAACTCTGATAGGAAATATCAGAAAAGACGTTCAGGACCTTCTTGAACTTTTCTCTTGAGTTTGCCTCTATTTAGAGTAGATTTTCCCAGGATAAAGATTTTCACCATAAGTCGGAGCGTGGCGCAGCCAGGTAGCGCACTCGCTTGGGGTGCGAGAGGTCGGCCGTTCAAATCGGCTCGCTCCGACCATATTATATAGGGCGGCTCGGCAGCAATTTTGACAGTTTCAAAAGATTCCATATTGAGAACTACTGCGGCTTTAGTAATTATCCCGGCTTACAATGCTGCGCCATATCTAAGAGACCTGATTCCCAGACTTCGCCAGTATGTCTGCGATGAAAATTTACTATTTGTAAACGACGGCTCAACAGATAACACTCTGGAAATATTAAAAGAACTGGGTGTAAACTATCTGAGTTTTAAACTAAACGGGGGCAAAGGCGCTGCCCTGATTGCTGGTTTTAACTATGCCAAAGAAAACGGCTATCGCTCGGTACTTACCATAGACTCCGACCTGCAGCATTTGCCCGAAGAGATCCCCGCTTTTTTTGCAGAAGACAACGGCCAAAAACTAATTATGGGTACCCGCAATATTGATTCCAAAATTATGCCCTGGGACCGCTGGCTGACCAACAACCTGACATCAATTATAATTTCTATCTTTTCCTGCTGCAGAATACGAGACAGCCAATCAGGCTTCAGGCTGCTTCCGGTCAGCCTGCTGAGATCAATCGAGCTTAAGACTATCAACTATGATCTGGAATCCGAAATGCTATTTAAAGCCGGCGCGGCTGGTTATAAAATTGACGAAGTTTCCATTTCAACTGTTTACGAAGGTTCGCATTCGTATATTAATCCGCTGGTCGATTCAGGAAGATTTATAAAACAGATTTGGAAACGTATCTGGTGTTGATTCTTTCAGATTACTTGGGTAAGATTGCAGAGTGAAAAAGTCACCCGCCCGCAAAAAGAAACTCAACATTTTAGTCACCAATGACGATGGCTATTTTTCTGACGGCATAAAGGCGTTAGCCAAAGAACTTGGCAAAACCGCCAACGTATTCATCGTTGCTCCCGACCGGGAACAGTCGGCCAGTTCGCACTCTCTTACTCTAAACAGACCGCTTCGTGCACAAAAAATAGCCGATAACTGTTTCGCCATCGACGGCACCCCCACCGACTGCGTCATGCTGGCCATTCATCTTTTCTTTAAGTCTGTCACTTTAGACATGATAGTATCCGGAATAAATCACGGCCCCAATATGGGTGATGATATTACTTACTCCGGAACTGTGGCTGCGGCCATCGAAGGCTCAATTTTGCAGATTCCATCACTTGCAATCTCCATGTCTGACTATGAACCAGATATGCCGATGACAAGGGCTGCCAGTTGGGCAGCCAGACTAGTTCAGGCCTTTCCCAAGTTTGAACTGGGGCCATCAGTATTCTTGAATGTGAACATGCCGCCCGATAACGGACGGCCCTACAAAGATTTTCTATTTACGAAACCAGGTATCCGAAAATATAAAGATATTGTGATTCAAAAAACAGACCCCAGAGGCAAGTCCTACTACTGGATTGGTGGCAGACCGAAGTGGCAAAATACTTCGGGTACGGATTTTGCCGTAGTAAAGAGTGGAAAAATATCAATTTCCCCTATGAAGCCTGAGTTTTTAGACACAAACTCACTTAAAAGGCTGAGTAAAGCTAATTTCAAATTATAGGTCAGGTTGATAAAGTTCAATATCAGTCATTGCGAGCGCAGCGCGGCAATCTCTATCGTTGCGGCACGAGGAGATTGCTTCGTCACTTCGCTCCTCGCAATGACGTAACAGAGGTTTTGACCAGTCCCTATAGTACAGGTTGAGCCTGATTCTTGTCTTACCAGCCATCCGAATTGATTCGAATATAGTTGACTTAATTTCCGATTCTTGTATCATAAACTACTTGCGTAAGCATTTATTCGGGGCGTGGCGCAGATTGGTAGCGCGCTTGGTTCGGGACTAAGAGGTCGCTGGTTCGATTCCAGTCGCCCCGATATTTTTTCAAGATTTACTACATTGATTTGGCAGCAACATTTATGGTTTGTAGCCACAAAAAAACACATTTTAAGGTAGGACAGCATGAGTAACAGCACTGATAGAAAACCTGTAATAGCCGTTATAGGTGCAGGGAAATGCTCCAGGAAACTTCGCGACATGGCAGCCGATATTGGCCGGTATGTAGCGGAAAACGGGGGAGTAGTTCTTTGCGGAGGATTGGGAGGAATTATGGAAGGGGCAGCCAGAGGCGCCAAAGAAGCCGGAGGGACGACAATAGGTATCATTCCCTCAGAAAACAAAGCTGATGCCAACCAGTTTATCGATTATGTTATCCCGACTGGATTCGGCCAAGCACGAAACGTGCTGGTAGTCCGTGCTGCTGATGCAATAGTAGCCTTACCGGGGAAATTCGGTACCTTGTCTGAAATGGCCTTTGCACTGGTATCAGGCAAACCGATTGTTTCAGTTCAGGCCTGGAAACTTGGTGAGGAAATACTGCAGGTTGAAGACCCCGTAGAGGCAGCCAAAATTGCGATGGATCTTGCCCGAAAACAAAATTGAGTTATGTCGCCGCTGAAATCAAACTGACTGGACTCGTACAGGGAGTCGGATTCCGGCATTTCTGCTATCGGACAGCCAAAGACTATAGCCTGACTGGTTGTGTCAGAAATGAGCCGGACCGCTCTGTATTGGTCATCGCCGAGGGTGACAAGAGTCAAATCGAATCGTTTATTAAATCCTTGAATGTTGGACCATCTTTCTCTAACGTAAAGAATATTACTGTTCGCTGGACAGAATTTAGCGGTAATTATGATTCGTTTTCGATAGAGAGCTGACTTCAACAGAATCGAGGGAGCTATGTCAAATTTAGCAGCGTATATCCGCGAGGTACCGGATTTTCCGAAACCGGGAGTTCGCTTTTATGACATCACCACGTTAATGCAGGATCCCAAGGGGTTTCGGCAGGCGCTTGACGGCATGGAAAAGTATGTCCGCAGCTGCAACCCTGATGTGCTGGTAGCCATAGAATCTCGCGGCTTCATCTTCGGGGCGGCTTTGGCCGACAGGCTTAATATCGGATTAGTGCCGGCCAGAAAAATCGGAAAACTGCCCTCAGACAAAATCTCGCAGGAGTACACGCTTGAATACGGCACCGACCATGTCGAAATGCACTCCGATGCTATCAGCTCCGACCAGCGGGTAGTCGTAGTTGATGACCTGATAGCTACAGGAGGAACTGTCGCCGCCACCTGCAAACTGATTGAAAGGCTCGGCGGGGAAGTGGTCGGGATTTCGACTGTTATCGGATTGATTTTTTTGCCCTGGCAAGACCTGCTCAAAGATTACGATGTCAACTTTCTGATTTCATTCGACTCTGAGTAGTTTTTCCGGCTATGTCTTTCCAGCGTAGGCTGTAATCTATTTTTACATAGCCGTTATGATCCCACCCCGCGACTACTCGGGACGATGCCGCAAGCGGTGGGCGACCCCGGAGTCACCCTGAGCCTGTCGAAGGGTGATTGTTATGAGCATGGTTCGACTCCTTCGACAGGCTCAGGACGGCGTCCGCTCACCATGACGATTATGTTCTCTAAAGCCTATTGATGGTCCTGATAGTCAGAAGAAATGGGCCACGGCCCCTTGACGCTCTGCGCAAATGGGTTCGTTTTGTTATATTTAACATCTTTTTTTGAGTTGCCTCCAGCTGGGGGGTGCCCACAAATGGGCCACGGCCCCTTGACGCTCCCTTCGGCAAATGGGTTCGTTTTGTCATATTTTACTTTTGTTGCCTATCAGGTTTGTAGTCATTTTGAAACGGCTGACTCATCATTATCACAAAGTTTTATGTCCATAGTAATAAATGGCTGGAAACATTTTTTGCATTGTTTGTCTATGGAATTTGACAATCCAAAAAATTGCAATGGTTATTTGAATTCTGTGGTTGTATTGCCGACTGGATTCTTCCGCCACTGGCGGACAAGAATAAGGCCACGAGTGACACTTAAATCCTCTGCTATTCCCACTTGTCTTTTGCATCAATTCTGATTTCATTTAGTACATCAATAGTAAATGCCCTCGTAGCTCAGTTGGATAGAGCAGTGGTTTCCTAAACCAAAGGTCGCAGGTTCAATTCCTGCCGGGGGTATATATGTGATTGACATTTCGATATCCTCAAAGTAGCATATAATTAAATATGGAGTGAATTAGGCAATTTATGCGAATTGGCTTAGTTCAAGAATAATAACCCTAAAAGGAGGAATTCGTCATGGGAAAGAGAAAGAGTAGCGAATTTAGTAAAGAAGGAATTGAATCTTTGTCAAACAACAAGCCTGTTGTTTACAAAATTCTCGATCAAAAGGACAAAAATCTTTATATTGGAGTAGCGAAAAGAGGGCGAGTTGAGGATCGTTTGAAGGATCATCTTCCCAGTGGAAAGGATCCAATACACGGTGGCAAGAAAGTTGTAATAATACAGAAAACTAGCATTGCTGATGCAGTGAAGTCGGAAACCATCATAATCAAGAAAACGCGACCCCCTCAGAATAAGAAAGGAAAATAGTAACCAAAGAGCCTGATTACAGGTCCAAAAATTGTCGCTTTCTAGTAGTCTTCAGTCAAAGAGAAATTCTGCGTTAACGGGACAGTATAGCTATGTGCACCTGCTAACCACCAACCCCCCATATCTCAACAGCTTAGAATCCCATAATTCCGCCTCCAAATCGTTTGACACGGCCAAAAAAGGGGTATATATTCATTGCTTATTTTGAGCAGCTGCTGCGTCTAAGGGCTGTAACAAATTTAGATTTTGGCTATAGGAGTTTTGGGAATGAAATTATCACTTCAGAAGATTTTACTGATTTTAACACTATTATTAATTCCATCTTTCAGCGCCGACGCACAAGTAGCATTTCTAAATGAGATTGTTCGGTCCGAAGGCTTCAACTTTGGCTTCACCGGCAATGGCGCCCGCGCCCGGGGAATGGGCAACGCCTTTCTGGCTGTCTCCGATGATATCACCGGAGTAGGCTGGAATCCTGCCGGAGTGTTCAAAATGGAATCGCCTGTGCTGGGACTATCTTTCAATTCATTAAGACCCCGCGGTGCTTCAAGCAGCGACAGGCTTGACCTGTCCGGACCTTTTATTGCTTTTGAAAGAATCTCAA
Source organism: Candidatus Zixiibacteriota bacterium (assembly GCA_022562075.1). Lineage (GTDB taxonomy): Bacteria > Zixibacteria > MSB-5A5 > GN15 > FEB-12 > JACZWU01. The sequence goes on from JADFPZ010000083.1 coordinate 8,047, forward strand.
GGGATCATACGGGAACTTTCGGAGCCCTGACCTCGGCAAACTTTGTGGCGCCAATAAGAGTCAAGGGACATCCGTTTGTTGCATCCGCATCTTACACCAGAGTCTCCGACGAGTACCAGTTTTCTAACATAGAATTTGACGAGATTGCGATTTTCGCGATATTTAACGAAGTTGGCACTCTCATTGATCTGGACACAGTTATAGCATCGGTTGGTGTTATCAGTGAGCTTGAAGGTGGTATTGATGCTGTCAATTTTGGTTTTGGAACAAGACTAAGCGGCAATCTTGCCCTGGGCGCCAGCCTGAATATTTATGGCGGAGCCGTTCAGAGACATACCAGTTTTTCAATCACAGCTGACAATATTCCTGTTAACAATTTCCAGAACGGATTATTGACTGCGACTGCATTATCTGCAGACAGCAGTAAATTTGGCGGATTTAACTTTACCATCGGACTTAAACATGATGGCGAAAGATTCGATGCAGGACTTGTTCTAAGAACTCCTTTTTCATTGAACCAGAAGAGCCTGAATTTCAATGCGCAAATAGTAAAGATAAATGATATTGTGGCTGATACTGATACTACTATTACAATTGACCTTTTGACAAAATATGAGATTCCGCTAATGCTTGGGTTTGGTATCGGCTATAATGTTTCTGAGAGCTGGCTCTTGGCGCTTGACGCCGAATATCGCCATTTTAGCACACAGCAGATAAAGATTCGCCAGAGCATTACACTGGTTCCAGGCGCTGACAATATTGAGGAATTCGTGATTCTTTCTGAGGAGCAGTGGCAGTGGAGCAATGTCTTTATTCTTCGGGCGGGTACAGAATATCTCAATGAAACAGGTATCGGAACAATCCCTTTTAGAGCAGGTATCGGATACGTGCCGGTGCCGACTCCGGATACAGACATAAATGGCGTCCGTTCTACTGCTGTCAGCTACGAATTTTCGCTCGGCACCGGAATTCACTGGGAGCAAATCAAGCTGGACCTGGCCTATAACTACTCAACTTTAGACCTTGAAAGTCCCGGATTTGCCGCCCGGTCGAAAAACAAAAACCATTTTGTGACAGCCAGCTTTACGGGATACTTCTAATTATCGGATTTGTAAGAAGCTGAGATAAACTAGAGAAGAACCGAAAAAAGCATACCAGGCAGCTCTACTTCAGGGAATAATTATCCGATATAATTAAAATAGCTTTTAATTGGCAGAGATATGTACGGAAAAGTAAAACTAACAAAGCGTCAGATTAAAGAAGATAAGTTTACCGAATTTATGCTTAACTCCAAGCAGCAGGTTGAGGAGAACTGGCAGTATCTGGCCATTGCCGTAATCGTTGTTATACTGGGAGTTGTTGGTTCCGTTTATTATTTTGATTCTGTTGAAGCGACCTCCCGTCAGGCGGCGGCCACTCTGTCGAAGGCAAATTTGGAATTTCGCGGAGGCAACAGCCAGGTGGCAATACTGACCTTTAACGAAATAATCAACAATTATGGCGGCACCAAATCAGCTGAACAGGCTACTTTTATGCTCGGCAAAGCTAACCTTCAGACCAGAAACTATCCCGAAGCAATAAGATTCTTTGAATTGTATTTGCAGAAGTATTCGAAAAATCTGCTTAACCGGGCTTCTTCATATACCGGACTCGGAACGGCCATGGAGAATCAAGGCAATTTTCAGGAAGCTGCAGAAGTTTTTGAAAAGGGAACTCTGGAATTGCCTGAGAGTCCGCTTCAGCAGAGTCTTCGCTATGGCGCCATGCGCAACTATCTGAAAGTAGATAACGTAGAAAAAGCGCGTCCGCATTTCGAATATATTACGGAAAAATTTGAAGGGTCAGAGACAGCCAACAGGGCGGCCAGACTATTCTACGAAAAATCTACAGCCTCTTTTTAGAAATTCAAGCCATTCGAGGCATGGGTTCTTGTCTTACAAAACCTCAGCTAAATTCGCCATTCTTCAGCATATCTACCAGCAACTTGCCGCTTTCTGAGATATATAATCATCAGAAAATTTTTGTGGATTAAATGATTTGGTTCTGTTGTTTTTGAATATAAAGAATTATTCTGGTATAAGAGCAGAATCAATAAGTAATAGGCGGCAAAATGACGGAACCATTTTTTAGCGATAAATCAAAACAACAGCACAAGGCCGAGTCAGGCAAATCAGAATCTGGTTCAGATAAGAATTCTGATAATATCGATTTCTCTGAGGAAATGCCCGCCGAAGACATAAAGATGGCCTCCATTATGGCCTACATTCCATTCTTGTGCTTTGTACCGCTGT
>JADFPZ010000084.1 GCA_022562075.1 Candidatus Zixiibacteriota bacterium
TGTAATGGGTGAAGCACAGAAGCAAGTCGTGCTCGACGTTGAGAGGTTCTTTCGAGAGATGAGGGCTCTCCTCTATAGGAAGGAAAGCGATGTCAATTCTAGGCGATAATCCAGTCAAAGCCGTAGACATGAGCTTCGATTGTTCTATTATCGTCCATATGTACTTCTGCTATGACTCTTTCGTATTCATCTCCTTCAAAATCGTCAAGCTCATTCCAGTGTTTGTCGAGATTGTCAGATGAGAAAACGAATCCGCTGACCTCCACACCCTCTTCATCCAGGACAATCGCCGGATAGCCCATTTCTGAGCCCCAGCCACATTGTTTCAGGTAACCCCTCACTGTCGCCGGTTCCCAAATCCCACCGATGGCAGTGAGAATGCGCTCATTCGGTTGCCCCGGCCCTAAAGAACCGTATATGAATAGCTTTTGTGTCATGTTTGTTTATCTAAACAGCAATGTTAAATTGTTTTCAAGTTTTCCATTAAATATACTTTTCTTTGATGGTCTGGTCTATTATTTTGTAGTGATTAGGGAGGGAAATTGTACACTGGAACCCACCTAAAAGGTGGGCCACCCGGCCGTCTGCACAGGATGATTAGGTGTACACCCGCTATGGAAGCCGGAATTACCAACACTTTCTTGAGCTGGGATGTAGTATTATAAATAAAAGAGAGATTAGGAATGGCAAAAACATCACGAGAGGCGTTTGTCGAAATTTCCGCTCATATCGCAAGGCAGGGAGGGTCATATTCGGGTTGGTATTGTGGCATAACTTCAAATATAGAAGACAAGTTATTTTATGACCACTATGTACCTAAAAAGTATCACTGGTGCATAGCTCGTGAATGTGAAAATAGCGAATCTGCAAGGGCCGTTGAAAAAGCACTACTCGACTTCGGCTGTGATGGCGGAGGAAGTAGAGGGGACGAAGACTCAATCTATGTTTATGCTTATCTCAAATCGTCTGATACCGTTCCATAGACTCGGCTAATCGCTTGTGAAATTTGTTGCTTGAGTCGCTTGAAAACCGAAAAATGCACTACTACCAGTTAGTAAGCAGTCTGAGAACATCTGCCGTCTTCAAAAGGTGAAAAGTGCCGTGCGGGGTTTTCTTCTATCGATTCAAGAGTGTCGTAATGTCTTTTCCTTCAATCATAACATCACAAACTAATTGCCCACTGGTAGCAGCTTTCGGATTTCTCAGTTCAACGTCTTTGCCTCGTATGATTTCATCTAAATCATTCTTGGCTTCTTGAAATCCGGTTTGCCCTGGTTCAGGGGCAGTGTACCCGTTGATCTTGATAGTATCGCCTTCTTCTTTGCCTGTTGACTGCCAATGAGGTCTGACTCTAAAAGTGTCAGCGTCAATAACCTCCGTCACGGTTACTCTGGTTTTTTTAAGTTCCATGGGTAGCCTCCTTGTTAGTTATAAAGGGTTGCCACGGCACTTCACCATCTTTAGTTGTCTCAGGGACTATCCCCAATTCATTCCATATATATCAGATTCTGGATTTTGATGTCAATATAAAAGACTTGTGACTTTATTCACTTGGGTTGGTCAAACCCGACCAGTACCTGCGGCAAGGGGTAGTGGCTCAGTTTGAATTTACAGTGGAATTATAAAAAAGCCAAGCCGCCGAAAGCGACCTGGCTGGACATACTATCCGCCGCTCTCTGATAGAAACGGCGGTGAAATTCTCTCTATAATATCAGTACATGATACGGGGCGGTCATGGAATATTTTTGTTCCCGTCCTTCCACCAGTCTAACTATATCTTCTAAGCAACTAAAGAAATTGAAAGAGAACTCCGATAACATAGTATGTTACAGTATGTTACTCTTTTGAGTCTGCATCTCTGGACGTAACGCTCACTTCCATCAAGAGTGAGCGTTTCCATTTTGTAATTATCCTGATTATCTACCAAATTAACTATATTGGCTAAATCCCATAGCTTATCCTAATACCTGCTTCGATTGCCGGAGTAACCCGCCAGGTTTTGTGGATTCTCATAAAGTTGTAATAGTAATAGTGAATCGCTAAAGCTCTTTTCAGGCAGTCCAACTGCTCAGATTAGCAATCTTCCGGGCTTCTTTTTCCTTGACTTAGTTTTGGGGCGGGTCTTTATTGGCGAATTATATTTTGCGGCCAAAATACTGGCTTTAGTTGCCGCGCGACGTTTTTTTAAGCATTAAGCGAAAACAAAGAATAAGATATATTGGATATATTAGCGGTGCGATTCGTTCAAGTTAGAAAGCCGCTGATGATTAGCAAAACATATTAGGAATCTTAAGGAAAGAGAATTTGCGATTATCTTCTCCAAATCTGACTCATAATTGCTTAAGAATCGCCTTATTCACACTATCTCTTTTATTAATCAGTTTAAATGCTCCGCTAGCGCAGGATGCCGAAACAGCTCCTGATACTGCTGTCGTGAACACAGAGCCGGCCGCCGACGCAGCCATTCTGGCCCCGCTTCCAGCAGCCAATGTTATCGCAAAAGACCTCCCCAATGATAAGGGCGGGGCTGTTTTAGTCAGCTGGGAACTGTCTCCCGATGACGACGGTAACGGCAAAGTATCCGGCTATCTGGTTCAACGCTCAGAATCCAAAGACGGCCCTTTTGAAACAGCCGGAAATGCCGTCCGCGGCGCTACAAAATTTACTGACAATAAGACTGATGATGACAAAGTTTATTTCTATAAAGTAGCCGCCTATTTTGAGTATCTGGACGCAGCCGATGAAAAAATCAGAATAACTTCAGCAGCTACTGTGACCGGCCCGGTGCAGTCGTCTGCTCAATGGTTTAACATGAATCGCCTATACGTGCTTTTGTTTATGCTCTTTGTGGCCGGAGCAATTATTTTTTATATCGAAAAGGCCAAAAAAGGGGAAGAAATATACATACGTAAAATTGCAGGAATCGATGCTGTCGATGAAGCGGTCGGTCGTGCTACCGAAATGGGCAAAAAGATTTTCTACATCCCCGGCATTCAGGATATGAACGACGTTCAAACGATAGCATCTATTGCAATTTTAGGGCGTGTAGCCCAAATGGCTGCCGAATATGATACCTGGCTGGAAGTACCCGTATCTAAATCGATGGTATTGGTGACTGCCCGTGAAGCGATGAAAGAGGCTTACACCAAAGTTGGCCGTCCGGATGCACTTCAGGATGCACAGGTCCACTATCTGACAGATGACCAATTTGGCTATGCCGCGGCAATCGACGGTATGATTGTACGTGAAAAACCGGCTACGATTTTTTACATGGGTGCATTTTTTGCCGAATCTCTCATCTTGGCAGAAACCGGTAACTCCGTCGGAGCTATCCAAATTGCAGGAACTGCCATGCCGGCGCAGCTGCCGTTTTTTGTAGCAGCCTGCGATTACACCCTCATTGGTGAAGAACTATTTGCGGCCTCCGCCTATCTGTCTCGTGAACCGCGTCAATTGGGATCGCTTAAAGGACAGGACATGGGCAAGGGGCTGTTTATTTTGTGTATTATTGTTGGCGTTATATTGGCAACTTTTGATATCTGGGACATGAGCGTAATTTTCGTCTCGCGATAGAAAGCAAACTGGAATAACGGAAATAGATTAGAGAAATAAATATAAATGAGAAGACAGATTCCAATTTTAATTACGACTATTGCAGGCCTGGTCTTTGCAATCAGTTATTTTATTCCCCATGACCCCTTTGGGGAATCGGAATCAATCTTTGGCGACTGGATTACAATCGTACAGGCTTTTGCGGTCTGGCTGGGAGCGCTGAATCTGCTTAAGATTTCATTTGAAAAAATCAGCAGTAAAAGCGCCGACTGGCCTTATGCTGCTATCATCGTAGTCTCACTCATGGGAACTCTGGCTGTCGGCTTTTACGATGGCTACTCCGGCATGGCCCAGGACCCTCAAATATCTTTCCGTGACCCGGGCACAAATTTTGACTGGCTGTATCGCTTTATATACACGCCGCTTTCGGCGACAATGTTTTCAATGCTGGCGTTTTTCGTAGCCTCGGCGTCGTACCGTGCTTTCCGCGCCCGCAATGTGCAGGCCACCTTACTCTTGATAGCAGGCTTCTTTGTGATGGGCGGCAGAGTACCGCTTTTTGATATGATGATTTCTCCTATAACTGATTTTCCTGTTTTCAGCTGGTTCGCCGACTGGATAATGACCTACCCCAACACCGCCGGACAGCGCGCCATTATGATAGGCATTGCACTGGGTATTATGTCAAGCTCGCTCAGAATTATTCTGGGCATAGAGCGCTCTCATATCGGCGGAGGGAGCGGTTGATGTTAAGTACTATTGCCATGGTTTTAAGCTTAATCGTTGGCTTGTCACTGATCTACTTATTAATCAGGACAATTCAAGGACATCCCGTAGAAAGAAGAATTGTATTCATATACATTGGCCTGGCTGTAGTCTTGCCGCTGCTGATGAATAAGACGCTGCCGCTGCCGATTACCAAAGATGTTCAAAAACTTTATGACCAGCTTGAAAAATTGCAACCCGGTTCTAAAGTTCTCTGTGCTTTTGATTATGACCCACCCTCGGCGCCGGAGCTGCAGCCAATGGCAGTAGCATTCTTAAAATACGCTTTCAAAAAAGATTTAAAAATTATAATTATGGGGCTTTGGCCGCAGGGACCGCAGCAAGCTCAGCAGGCTATTGAAGAAGCGATGCTGGACCCGATTATCGCAGGCAAAAATCTGGTGCAGGGCGAAGACTGGGTTAACCTTGGCTTTCAGTCCGGCAACGAGTTTGTTATTCAGTCGATGGGGACAGAATTTAAGCGGATGTTTCCCAAAGATAACCGGCATATTGCGTATGGAGAAATTCCGCTGCTGCAGGACGTTGTAAATTTCAGCAATGTTGATTTCGTAATTAATTTCAGCGCCGGCAAGCCCGGAACTACCGAATGGGTGCAGTTTGGAGTTGACCGATTTGGCTTTGAAATGGTAGCGGGCAATACAGCCGTGCAGGCGCCGATGATGTACCCCTATCTTCGCACCGGACAGCTAAAAGGCCTGCTGGGTGGAATGAGCGGTGCGGCAGAATTTGAAAAAATTCTGGACGAAAAAGGCAAAGCCAGTACTTTTCTTTTGGCGCAGACTTTTGCTCACGCTACTGTAATAATATTTATAATAATCGGAAATCTGGCCTTCTTCAGTTCCAGAAAAAAGAAAATGGCAGGCACACCATAATGACAGCCGGGTGGTATAGATAGTATGGAAATGATCAGCATCTGGATTGCGGCAATTTTGACCCTGGGGATATTCTCCTTTCTCTACAAGGACAATCCGCTTTACAAGGCTTGTGAGGCTTTGTTCGTCGGTGTTTCGGCTGCCTACTGGGCTATAGTCTTTTATTTTGATAATATTTATAAAAAATTCTACGAAGGTGCTGTTACCGCCGATGAACCGGATTATTTCCTCTGGATTGGTGCCATACTTGGTCTTCTCTTTCTGACCAGACTTATCCCGAAAATCGGCTGGGTCTCCCGCTGGCCGATGGCGCTTATAGTTGGCGCTACCGCCGGACTCTGGATGGTCGGCTATTTTGTGTCAAATGCCATGAATCAAATTGGCAGTACAATTTCAGGTATCATAGTTTACGATACCGCTACTGGCTTTGTCGCCTGGGGAGAAACATTTGGTAGTTTAGTTATTTTGGTCGGTGTTCTTTCGGGACTTGTTTACTTTTTCTTTTCCAAAGAACACAAAGGAGTTTTTGGGGCAACGGCCAAAGTCGGCACCTGGTTTTTAATGGTTACTTTCGGTGCTTCGTTCGGCTATACTGTCATGAGTCGTATGTCACTACTAATAGGACGGGTTGATTTTCTGTTGGGAGACTGGTTGGGTATTTTACGATAATGCGGAACTCCTTTGAAAAGACGAGAGCATCAAGAGCGCTGCTATTAGTTTTTGTATGCTTATTACTATTACTATTTGTTTCGTTTTCAACTTCTGTATCTGCACAAGCAGACAACGACTCTGACACTCCGGCTGATTCGATTTTAGCATTAGCTGCCCCCGCTCCGGTAACAGACTTAAAAGCTTTTGACACCGACAACGACCATGGTCATTCTATTACCATCGAATGGACGCTTTCAGCCGATGACGGCGCCGGCGCTAATAGTGTTATCAGCTATGAGATAATGCGTTGGGAGCCGTTCGTCAGAGACAGCGTCATGGCTGCACGTGACTCACTCGGCTGGGTGCAAGCAAGGATAAATAAGTTCGAAAAAGAGATTCCTCTGGCTGAAGAATCACTTGATGAAGTACTAACAGGGCAACCGGTTCTGGATTCGCTTTCTTTCCTGGTCGCTTATGACGAAAAAGATACTTCTTTTGTTTTAACTTCGGAATACGTAGATAAAACGCTGCGAGATACTATAGCGGTTATGCAACGTGACTTGCCAGTTCTAAAGGTTCGTGCTCCACTGCTTCCTGCCCGGTTTGACAGTTTGCTTATCTTGCTCCCAAAAGAGTACGGTAAGTATCCTGATGCGATAATTGGAAGATTTGATTCCGTGGGTACGGCAGTCTCAGGAGCAACCTCACATGAAAACTCCAGTGCCGTAGATAGTCGATCGATGGGTTTTATACCTGATCTTATTGATTACTACTATAGAATTGATGTACAAACAAGTAATCCGAATATCAGAACGTCTTCCGAAACCGTCGGCCCCGTGCAAAGTTCTGGCCAGTGGTTTAATAGCGGTTTGGTACCGGTTCTTATTGCTATTTTGATTTTTACGATACTTACCATGATTTTTGTACAACTCGCCAAAAAGGGTATGGACTTATATGTACGGCCTCTGGCGGGCATTGAAGCTGTCGATGAAGCAATTGGTCGGGCTACCGAAATGGGCAGGCCTATTCTGTATGTGTTGGGATTAGGGTCGGCTGCTGATATTGCTACTATTGCCTCGTTTACAATTTTAGGACGAGTTGCCAAGAAAGTTGCCGAGTATCAGACTGAACTCAATGTTCCCTGCTATGATCCGATTGTAATGGCCGTTGCCCAGGAGGTTGTCAAATCAGCCTTTATTGACGCCGGTCGTCCCGAAGCCTATAAGGATGATATAGTACACTTCATAACAAATTCCCAATTCGCTTATGTGGGTGCCGTTAACGGCATTATTTTGCGTGACCTGCCGGCTACGAATGTATATATGGGTAAGTTTTTTGCCGAGTCGCTGATACTTGCCGAAACCGGCGCAGTAGCAGGCTCAATACAGATAGCAGGAACAGATGAAATTCCGCAGATTCCGTTTTTCTTTGTCGCCTGCGACTACACTTTAATCGGAGAAGAACTGTTTGCGGCTTCGGCCTATCTCGGGCGCGAGCCGCAACTACTGGGCTCTCTTAAAGCTCAGGACTATGCCAAGGCGGTTTTGCTGGCCAGTGCGATTATCGGGATTATTTTGATAAACATTTTCCCCGAAACAGGCGAGACGTTTAAAAGCTGGTTTGAGGTTATTGATTAGGTCGAATAAATTATGAAAAGACAGTTACCGCTTATACTCGTTTTTGTTTTTGGCACGCTGATGGTCATTCAGTATTTCGTACCGCACGAAAATTCTGAAATTGTCAAAGGCTTTTTGCTCGACTGGATTGTCATTATTGGTATTTTTGCGCTGGCGCTCGGTCTCTGGTCATTAGTTCAAGTCTCTGTAGCTAAAATTAACAGCCGCAAAGAAAACTGGGAATATCCGCTGGTCACGCTGATTAGTCTGACGGTGATGATATTCTTTGGGTTTACATCCCATGCCGAAAATGCTTCATGGTGGGGCTATTTTCTGGCGATAACAGTTTTTCTGGTTGCTTTGTGGATGTTTCTGCAGGGTTTCATGGGCCAGGCGGCTAATAGAAACATGAAGTTATTAGGCGGTCTCGGTCTTTTAATTGTTTTCTCACTGCTGGCAATTTTTGACAACTCCTGGGAATTCAAATTTTATACTGCCGAAGGTCTGACTAACCAGATGTTTGTCCACTTTTTTGATTATATTATGATACCTCTTCAAGCTACAATGTTTGCTTTGCTGGCGTTTTTTATAACATCGGCATCTTACCGGGCTTTTCGGGCCAGGAACCTGCTGGCGACCTTGCTGCTCATCTCGGCTTTGATAGTCATGCTTAGATTTACTCCCGGCCCCTGGGGAGAATATCTGGCCAAAACTTCGGCCTGGGTAATGAACGTCCCCAATCTGGCCGCACAAAGGGCGATTGTTATTGGCATCGGTCTGGGAATTGTGGCCACAGCACTAAAGGTTATACTTGGCATAGAGCGCGGCTATATGGGTAAAGGATAATAGGGAAGATATGAATTTTTTTAGTATGTTAATGCGACTTGATCGCCGCTGGGTTTATCTGCTACTGGTGATTGTTTGTCTGACAGCCTATTATTCAGACTTTACCGTGCCTACCATTGTTGAAGACGAAACTAAAGCAATCTATGATTTTATCGAGGCTCTTGAGCCGGGTGAAATCATATTTGTGGCTGTAGACTATGACCCCTCCAGCCAGGCTGAACTGCATCCCATGACCTATGCTCTGGTGGAACACGCTTTCCGCAAAGATCTAAAAGTTATTTTTACGGCGCTATCACAAAACGGCCCGGGCATGGTTGACCAGGCCATACGAGACCTTACTGACTCGCTCAAGCTCCCCAAAACTTATAATGGCATATTTTATGAGGGTAAAGATATAGTCAACGGCATTGATTATACTTTCCTGGGTTACAAACCGTATTATGCCATCGTCATAACGGCCATGGGTCAGGACTACCGCATTCTTTTCCCAAGTGATTACTATGGCACCCCGCTGGACTCTATACCGATGATGAGGAGAGTCCACAATTATGATGATATCGCTATCGTGGTTGATATTTCCAGCGGATCTATCACCGATGCCTGGATTTCTTACGGTCAGGGCAAGTTTGATTTTCCACTGGCGCTCGGCCTGACCGGAGTTATGACGGCTCAGTATTATCCCTTTTTACAATCAAAGCAGGTAATGGGCCTGATGGGCGGACTGCTGGGAGCGGCACAGTATGAGCAACTGGCCGACAATCCCGGACTGGCCAAAGACGGTATGCGGGTGCAGCTGCCGGCTCATCTTTTGATTATTCTGTTTATTCTGATTGGTAACGTCGGTTATCTGGCAACTCGATATAAGGAACGAAAAGTTTAAGAAATAAATTATGGAATTCACTACTTTTCTCTGGACAACAGTTGCAGCTTTTTTGACTCTGGCTGTTTTTTCGTTTTTATATAAAGACAACCCCATGTACAAGTTTGCAGAACACTTGTTTGTCGGGGTATCGGCCGGATACTTTGTAATAATTCTCTGGCATGGCGCGCTGGTTCCGAATCTTTTCAAAAAGCTGGCAGACGGTGACTGGTGGTATTTTGTTCCCGGCATTTTGGGTGTTATGATGTTTGCCCGTTTTTTCAAAAAATCCTCGTGGATATCACGTTGGCCACTGGCGATGTATATCGGTATCTCTACCGGACTGGCTATTCCTCTTGAAATGGCCAACCGTGTCAACCGGCAGCTCTGGGCCATGATGGAGCCGATCAACTGGAGCAGTTTCTGGGGCGAAAGGTATTTAGATATTGGTTCAGGCTATTCTGAATTGTTTATTTTTGTCGGTACGATTTCAGCTCTTGTCTATTTCTTTTTCTCAAAAGCCCATACCGGAGCTTTTGGGGCGGTTGCAAAATTTGGTATCTGGACTCTGATGCTCGGCTTCGGAGCATCTTTTGGATTTACTGTTATGGCACGAATTTCTCTTTTTATAAACCGCATTCAATACCTTGATATTAACTGGGGGCAGACGGCTTTTAATGCTGCCGATACTTCAAACGTAAATTACCACGTCGGATTTCAGGCTCTTTTCTGGGCGGTCTGGTTAATTTTCTTAGTCTATGCTGTCTTTGAGTTCAAGAAATATCTGAGCAACAGAGACAAGCCGTCGCAGGCCGCAGGTACTTCAGCCTAAGCGCAGCGCTGTTTTTTTTAAAGTCTAAAAAACGAAAAATTTTAATTAGTTTTTTGTTGATTAGTTTAGCATCAAAACTATCGTAATTGCGTATGACTAAATATACGCTTAGCGGCAAGCAGATAGCGATAGGCAAAATTCAGGTGTCTTCGTTAAGTAGAGCAGAAAATTGTAAAGTTATATCTTTCAAGGTATTAGTTGGAGAATCTTGAGGCTGAAAGTGTCGCAAGAAATTAGACCTTATATATGCTTGGCAGTCAATTAGTTACAAAAGGAGGAAATTGGAGGTAACATAGTGTGCAGCGA
>JADFPZ010000286.1 GCA_022562075.1 Candidatus Zixiibacteriota bacterium
TCCCGGCCAGTGAATATGTCCGTAGCAACAGTCCGAAAAGGAATTGGCAGTTTCAAAAAATTGCCGCCAGACTGATAATTAGCTTTGGTAGTCAGTTTGGTCAGCACGGTGGTAATTGTTTGTCCGCCGGTGAGAGCTCTTGGTATAACCGGCCTGAAATTGTCAAACCTCATTGAAAAGAGGTGTTTTTCGTTTTCCTGTCTCCGGGTCAGAAACATCGTTTGTCTTCTGGGAGAGTTGCTGAAAAATTCGTCAAAATCAATATCACTAATGATATCAGAAAGCTCGTCCGGTGAGTAACCGCAAGCGTAGAGTCCGCCGATAATCGCTCCCATAGAAGTGCCTGCTATCGCTATTATTTTAATATTCTTTTCCTCGAAAGCTTTCAAAATACCGATGGTGGACAGACCTCTGGCCCCTCCGCCGGATATAGCCAGAGCAACCGAGTATGTAGCCTCGTTGTCGTAAGGGTTGACACCGTCCAGCCCTCCGATTATAATTTTTTCCGAGGCGGCTGCGGTTGTCAGTAAGAGCAGAATGCTGATAAGTAAATTGCGGGAAAAAGTTTTCACTTGCCTGAGTAATCCGACTTTAGGTTTCTTAAACAATAATTGAAATTTTCCTGAAAGTAAATTATTTTGAAATTGACCAAGGAAGAACTAAAAAAAATAAAGGCCCTAAACTCCAAAAAAGGCCGCAAAGAGCAGCGGAAATTTGCGGTGGGCGGTGTCAGACTCTTAGAAGAGGCCCTCAAGCACAAATTTCTGCCAAATATGCTGCTTTATGCTTCAGCTGGTCTGAGTGCGCGCGGGCAAAAGCTTATAATGGCCTTTAAGAAACTCAAAGTGACTCTAAATGAGCTGTCATTACTTAAAATAGAAGCTGTCTCCGATACCAGGAGTTCGCAGGGCATTCTGGCTGTATTTGATACCCCCGAACAGGAACTGTCAAAACTTTACAAACCTATCTATCGTAGACTATTATTGTGTGATGAGATAACAGATCCTGGAAATTTAGGAACTCTGGCCAGGTCTGCTCTTGCTTTTGAATTTGATATGCTGCTGGTAAGCAGAAAATCGATAGAACTTTATAACCCCAAGGTGGTGCGGTCTTCGGCCGGCGCCTTGTTCAGACTGCCGGTGGCAAATGTTAGCTATGAAGAACTTAAAGATTTCAAAATCAGAAAGAAGGCGCAGTTGATAGCGTCCAAAGCCTCAAGTAATAATAGTATGACAGAGTTAACACTAAATTCGAACAATCCGATAATACTGGCAATCGGGTCTGAAGCAGCCGGTCTATCTGAAAGAGTGTTAAAGCTATCTGATGCTGTCATCGGTATAGTCCACAGCCCCCAAGCGGAGTCACTTAATGCGGCAGTTGCCGGTTCTATAATTATGAAACAAATTTATGACAGAGATAAGAATCAAAAATAATGAATAAACTTACAATCAATTTTCTTGCTGTCTCAATTCTCCTGCTCTTGCCGCTGGAGATTTTTGCACAAACTATATTTAAGACTGCAGACGGCGTCTATACCACGCGCCAAATACGAGAAAAAATAAAAGTTGGCAATCGTACAGCTTTGCAGATTAGGGCAGCCTCTAATCTTCCCGGTAAACTGACTATCGAAGTTGCAAAGACAGATAAAGTAAAAATTACTTATTTCAAGAAGGCCAAGGCGAACAGTATGGATGATGCGATTGATTACATTGACCTTATCGCCGTAGTTCTAAGAAGAGGTCCGAAAGCTATAAAACTTGAACTGCGTTCGCCAAATCCGGCACCCTGGACAGATGATAATCAGTGGGGACGGGTCGAAGCGAAAATTACGGTTCCTGAGAATTACTCGGTATTAATAGAAGCTCCCCTTTTTGATGTTACGGCAGTTGGTCCTTTTGAATCAATGGAAATTCCTTCTTCGCTGGGGCGGATTAATATAAAAAACGTAACCAGAAGACTCGAAGTTTCTACGACTAACCGCCGGCTTGATGTATCTGATATAACAGGGGAAATATCTC
>JADFPZ010000085.1 GCA_022562075.1 Candidatus Zixiibacteriota bacterium
CAGACGCAGTACGCTCTCTTCTGGATGGACACGTAACGCTCTCGCGTAAAATGGCCTCCCTCAATCAATATCCGGCAATTGATATTCTGGATTCAGTCAGCCGGTTGATGATAAATGTTGGGACAGATGAAGAAATAGAAATTGCAGCTCAGACTAGAAAGGTCATTGCCATTTATCGTGAGGCAGAAGACCTGATAAATATAGGAGCTTATGTCAAAGGATCGAATCCGGAAATTGATGATGCCATCATAAAGTATAGAAAGCTTCTGGACTTTTTCCGCCAGGGAATCAACGAAATAGAGGACTACGAAACGTCTTACCAAAAGCTCAAAGAAATATTTGATCCTGCAGAAACAGAGACAAATGAAGAAGTTTAAGTATCGTTTCGAGCCTCTTCTGAAAGTCAAATCTGAAATAGAAAAGCAAAGGCAAAGAGAACTTGCCTTGACGAAGCAAAAAGTAATCGGGCAGACTCAAAAAATTCAGCAGATAGACAAAAACTTCAGCAATTCTCTAAACAAACAACAACAAGAGCAGGTAAATAAAATATGCGTTGCAGAAATGCTGGTTTACGGACGCTATTATGTTAGGCTGAAAAAAGAGAACATTTCAAACAACGAAATGTTAAGAGCGCTCAATGTAGAGCTGGAAAAAAAGCGTAAATCTCTGGTAGAGTCTACAACAGAAAAGAAAAAGTATGAAAAACTTAAAGAAAATTTATTAATCAGGTATAAAAGTGATTCTGTCAAAGCAGAAACGAAAGATAATGACGAGGTAGCTTCTAATAATTACAGTTTCAAAGGCAGCAGCCTTAAATAAGCAAATCTCAAATACTACGGACAATCCGGTGGCGCTGGACCACCGCGGAATATGAAATCAACCAGATAAGTAAGGTCAAGTATGTTGACATTGGCTTCTACGTCCTGATCTAAATTACCCTCTTCGTCACAATTCAGGAGAGGACCACCGCGAAAGATTCTGTCAATCAAGTAGGTTAAGTCAAGAATATTGGCGTCAACACCATCATTATTGATGTCACCTCTCTGGCCAATACAACATAGATTCCTGTTAATATACAGGTAACCAAATTCAAATTGGGGTGCAAACTGGTTTGCCAAAGAATCTGAAAACGAAGTACTCCAATGTATCAGTAGAGTCTGAACGTTTACAGAATCAATTTTTACCAGGATTGAATCCAGGGAGTCGGGATAGGAGAAGTGTAAATGTCCCAATAATCCGCTTCCTGAAGGTATCAAGGGTTCACTCAGAGGAAAACCCCATATAGATATGGCAGAGTCCAAATAGTGGCGGGTCAGCCCTTTGGTAGGAATATAGTCAACCCGGCCGCCGACAAACGAAAAAGAATCCAGAAATATCAAGGCGGGGTCATAGTCATATTTTATGGTGATCTCGAATCCTGCCAGTGGTTGATCGTTGACAAAGCTGATAGCAACTGCCGCCTCCGAAAGTGGAGACTGAGCAGAATCAATATAGACAGTATCAGGTAAATTGGGGTCCTGGGCAAAGGCAGAGCTTTTTGCAGAAAAGGACGCCAAAAGCAGCAATGCAATTATAATCGACAGGACTTTTATTCTAAAACGCATAGATAGACTTTGCCTTTCATTCAAGATTTCAGCAAAATTGGTGCTCGTTACAATCTCAAAATTAACAAGTCTGGGTCGAAATTTAATTGCCTTTCAAAACGGTGTAAGTAGTTGTAATCACGGCAGATTGCTTTCCGGTAAGAATATAATAGTTATCCACAAAAACCGCAATAGAAATCTGCCGATTCTTTAGTGTGCAACCGTTTGAACATTATATAGGGCAGAGCGGCAATATTGGCAAAATCGAGGTTTTTTACAACAGCTTTTTAGAGAACTTTAGAAACCTGAAAATTATTCCTGCCGGCTCAAGAAAATTATTCCAAAAACTCCATCAAAAAACAACAATCCAGCCAGTTTCAAGTCGTGCAATCCCATGTAAGACAGTCACTTGATACCTCTGCTATAGGTTTGGCACAGCTGCTGCTTAGCAGTTAGTGGAGGAAAATGTGATTAAAGGAATTTATACATCTGCCTCGGGAATGCTCCCGCAGGTCAAAAAGCAGGAAATAACTGCCAATAACGTGGCTAACGCAGCAGCTACGGGTTTTAAGAAAGATCGCCTCTTCACCAAAGAGCTTACTGAAGCTGAGAAGAAAGGCTTTAAGACAAATGCTGACTGGATCAATCCAATGGTTTCAAAAGTCTTTGTAGACCATTCACCAGGTATTTTTGACAGAACCGGTAATACTTTGAATCTGGCAATCAACGGTGACGGTTTTTTTACTATTCAGCTTTCTGACGGGCAAACTGCCTTGACCAGGGCTGGCGCCTTTGAAGTTAATTCCGACGGTGTAATTGGATTTCCCGGGGGAGGGGTCTTGCTGGGAGACGGCGGACCGATTCAAGTAGGCACAGGCAAAGTTACCATAACGGCCACAGGCGAAGTTTCAGTCAATGACTTTCCGGTAGCTAAAATTACTCCGGTAACAGTAGACGACTTAAGCCAACTTAAGAAACTGGGTAATTCTTTATTTTTGTTATCCGAAAGCACGGAAGTAAAACCCGTTAGAACTTCAACGATAATGCAGGGCTATCTGGAAGCCTCGAATGTCGATGTCGTTCATGAAATGGTAGAGATGATAATTTCCTATAGAAATTACGAGGCCAATGCCAATTCACTCCGCAGCCAGGACGAAACTCTCGATAAGCTATTTAGTCGAGTTGGTTCGCGGTAATAATTGGATTTTTAGGAGGAACTGATGATTAAAGCAATGAGAACAGCGGCATCTGGAATGTCAGCACAGCAGATGAACGTAGATACTATTGCTAATAACTTAGCAAACGTAAACACAACCGGGTTTAAGCGTACAAAAGTGGAATTTCAGGATGTACTTTATCAAAATATCAAGACTGCCGGTTCGGCTACGGCCGTGGGAACAGAGCGCCCGGTTGGTCTTTCAGTCGGTTACGGTACCAGAGCCTCGGCCACACACCGGCATTTTACAAACGGTGACCTGACACTTACCAACAACCCGCTTGATATGGCCATATCCGGTGACGGTTTTTTTCAAATTCAGTATCCCGATGGAACTACGGTTTATACACGTGATGGCGCTTTCAAAATTTCAGGCGATGGACGCCTGGTAAACTCCGACGGCTTTTTCTTACTGCCGGAAATTACTATCCCCACTGACGCCATGTCCATTTCGGTAGGCTCAGACGGAATTATCGAAATAGCACAGTTTGGTCAGGACGAACCTGTTCAGATTGGGCAGCTGGAATTGGCGCGATTCGTAAACCCTTCCGGTTTGAATGCTCTGGGAAGTAATTTATATCAGAGGACCACTGCTTCAGGTGATGCGCTGATTGACATTCCCACCCAGAGTGGGCTGGGGCAGATAGACCAGGGTTATCTGGAGGGCTCCAATGTCAAAGTCGTTGATGAAATGGTCAATATGATAATCGCCCAGCGTGCTTATGAAATGAATGCCAAAGCTATCCAGACAGCAGATGAAATGTTTTCAATCGCTAACAGCCTCAAGAGATAAATATGAAACAGTTTTTTAAAATGCTTCTGCTCATTGGTCTGTTACTGCTTTCGTTTGGGTCGGCAGTACTTGCTGAATCAACTCGTGATATTATTGTCAATAAGGTTTATGAGTCGTTTGAGCTCGACAAAAGCACTTATACAATCGAAATTTTGACTGACGAAATCAAATCAAAGAATATTTCTTACTCACAAATTTCAATCAAACCTCTCTACCAGACCACACCGATCGGACGATTTGCAATAATACTAAAAGTAACTCGACCTGAGGCTAAAGTTGAAAAAGAAACGATCAGGCTTTATATCAGTAAATTCGCAGATGTGGTGGTAGCGGGAGAGAGAATCAAGAGATTTGATAACATCAGTCTGGCTCTAGTCTCAATTGAACGCAAAGATATTACAACACTTCGCCATGACCCGCTCGTCTCGCTTAAATCAGTTACGAATATGCGCGCCCGTCGCAATATCGCCAAAAATCGCGTACTGACAAAAGCTGATATAGAACTTAAGCCGGTCGTAAAATCATATAGCGATGTCCACATCATATATGTCAGCGGTCTCTGCCGGATAACCGCCGAAGGTAAAGCTCTTCAGGATGGGCAAACGGGAGAATTAATCAGAGTAAAAAATAAATCTTCTGGCAAGATTGTATTCGCCAGAATAGTTGACAAAAATTTGGTACAAGTTGACCCGTAAAAATAGGACGCAGGTGTCAAAATGAAAATGAAAAGAATTTTAATCTATCTGGGTTTGATGTTGCTTTTGCCTTTTGCTCTCAAAGTAAAAGGAGGCGATTTTGGCCAGAGTCAGTCGTTGTTTACCGACATAAAAGCCAACCGGGTTGGTGATGTACTTACGGTTATAATAAGTGAGCAGAGCCGGGGCAGTAACCAGATTCAAATGAAGACAACAAAGAGTTCAAAGCAAGATGTTCGAGGTGGACCGGGATTGGGAACGTTGAATTTTCTGCCGCTTTTTGGCATCGAGGGCGAATCAAAGAGTACTTATGACGGCAAAGGACAAAATATTCGCAATCGAAGCCTTAATGCCAAAATATCTGTGACGGTAGTTGCCATAAGAGATAACGGCGACCTGGTAATAGAAGGCACCCGTATTATTGTTATTTCTGGCGACAAGGAAACGATAAGTTTATCCGGAGTAGTGCGTCAGCGCGATGTCTCGCCCGACAACACTATTGATTCGTATCTGATAGCAGATGCTGAGATAAGTTACACCGGCAAGGGAGCAGCCAGCGCAGGTGCCAGACCCGGGTTTATTACAAGATTTTTCAACTGGCTTTTTTAGGAGGAAGTAGTGCTGAATTTCAGTTATGGCAATTTCCTGATACCGATTGGTATGTCATTCATAATTTCGCTTATGAGCGCTTTATATAGTCCAGCCGAAGCAGCCTCAGTCAGAGTCAAAGACATCTGTACTTTTCAGAACGAACAGGAAGAAGACCTGATAGGCTATGGCCTGGTAATAGGACTTGATGGTAGCGGCGACGGCAACAATACCCGATTTACCATACAGTCACTGGCAAATATGATGGAGCGGCTCGGTGTAACTATTGATGCGAAGCGTGTCAAAGTCAAGAACGTTGCGGCTGTAATGGTGACCGCCAAACTGAGCAGCAATCAGCCGAAAGGTTCTCATATAGACGTAACAGTTTCATCGCTGGGCGATGCCTCCTCCCTTCAGGGAGGGACTCTTCTTCTTACTCCTCTGGCAAATTCTAAAGGTACAGTCAGAGCAACTGCTCAGGGACCGGTTTCAATCGGCGGTTTTAATGTACAGGTCGATGAGGGAAACAGGATTTTTAACAACTATACGCTGGTGGGAAGAATTCCCAACGGGGCAAGAATTACCAGAGCCGTAGAAAAGGGGCGCAGCGCCAACAAAGAAATAATTTTGTCGCTTCATAACCCGGACAACACCACCGCTCACCGCATTGCTCAAAAGATTAATATTAAATACGGTCTGACAGCAGTCGCCACCGACGGCGGAACTGTCAAAGTTTATGTGCCGGATTCTCTGGCATATCAGCAAACCAGAATGAAATTCATTTCTGACATCGGTCAGCTGAGAATTGTTCCCGACCATGTAGCCAGAGTTGTTATAAATGAAAAAACCGGTACTATCGTGGCCGGACAACACGTTACTATTGAACCTGTTATAATCGCCCATGGTACTATAACAGTTGATATTCAGTCAACACCAATTATCTCACAGCCGGCGCCGTATAGTCTGGGACAGACGGTACAGACCAGTGAGTCAAGAATTTCTATTCAGGACGAATCGATTCGGGTGGTACATCTTGAAAGATCGGTAAGCCTGGCTGATATAGCCAAAGCCTTAAACAGAATCGGCGCCACACCGCGCGATGTCATAGCGATTTTCCAGGCGCTCAAGCAAGCCGGTGCACTCAGAGCGGAACTGGTTATTCTCTAATGAATGAAATGGCCGTAAATAGTCTCACTGCAAATATTCAAGCCAAAACTATAGGCGGTAATGAAGGCACTAAACCGGCGACTGTCGAGGGAGAAAAGACGCGACTAAGAAAAGCTGCCAAAGATTTTGAAGCATTCTTTATGTATCAGATGCTTAAGACTATGAGAGAAACCGTTCCGGAAAACCCGCTGGTCAAAGACTCGCCGTTTTCCAATGGTCATGGTAAAGATACGTTTACACAGATTTTTGATATGGAAATCTCAAAAAAAATGGTTGGCAGCGGCAAAGAGTCGATTTCGGAAGTTCTTTACAGGTCCCTCGAAAAAGTTATAGAAGCCCAATTCAAAGGCAATAATAATAGAGAAGAACAGATTAAACTCAAACCGCTGAAGGCTGAAGATGCCGGTTTTAAGCCGCTCTTAAAGGAAAAACTGGAGTTGAAAGAAGACAAGCCATTTGAGGTTAAGAGAAAAGGTGCCAGAAAATTGTTCCCCTTGGTGCGCAAATTTCAAACAGAGAATGCTCAAAATTTGAGCAAAAACCCTAAAGCACGGTAAGCTAGTACCGATAAGGAAGACACGTGACAACCAAGAGTTTGTCAGAGATGGTCGAAAAGCTAATCGAAACGCTTAGTACTGAGACTGTCGTATTTGAAAAATTTCTAAAACTGCTTTCACAGCAACAGGAGATGCTGGTGAATAATGACATTGACGGTCTTAATAATGTAACCGGGCTTCAGCGCGAGAAAGTTGCCCAGAGTCAGCTTCTAAATCAGCGCCGCGATAAACTGGTTGCTGAGATTAAATCTGCTAATACAATCGAAGGTGACTTAAATGTCTCAATGTTGCTTGAGCATGTCGACGAGCATCAGGGCGGACGTCTCATTCAGTTGAGAGAAATTATTCAGAGCCTTACTCAAAAAATTGGCGAAGTTCGAAATCAAAACGCTATGCTTTTGAACAGGTCGAAAGAATACATTTTGCGGACAATGGAACTGCTTTCAAAAATTAATAATCCGGATTCAGGATATGCTGCCAACGGAGAGACTGTGGAAAACAGCTCCTCTGTGGCAGTTGACAGGAGAGCTTAGTGGCTGGCTTAATGCAATCGATAGAAATCGGGCGCCGTGCTCTTTTAACTCATCAGGCGGCTCTGCAGACAATCGGCCATAATATCGCCAATGTCAATACTCCCGGCTATACCCGTCAGAGAGTCAACATCACCTCAACTTTCCCGGAAGACAGCCGCTTTGGAAAAATAGGCTCCGGTGTAACGGTTGCCGATATCCGCCATATCAGAGATCTGTTTTTGGGTGAGCAGTATCGTCAGGAAAGCAAAAATCTCGGACAATGGACATACAAAGAAAAAATCATGATTCAGATTGAATCAGTATTCTCCGAACCGGGCGAAAACGGTCTGTCAGATTTACTTAACCGTTTCTGGGACGCCTGGGGCGAACTGTCAACCAATCCTAATTCTGTCAGTAATCGCGTGGCGGTCTTAGAAGAAGCCAAACTTATGACCAACGCTTTTCAGCAGCTGGCTAACCAGTTGAACGAACTGAGTGAGTCTATCGACAAAGAGATTGTGAACACGACAGACGAAATTAACACACTGACTTTATCTATCGCTCGCTTGAATGACAATATAAAAGTTCAGGAAGCCGGCGGAGACAATGCCAACGATCTGCGCGACCGCAGAGACCTTCTGATAGACAGACTGGCTACGATTATCGATGTCAACACCATCGCCAGGGATGATGGTACCACCACAGTATATATAGGCGCGATGACGATTGTTGATGGTGCCGACATCCTGAAACTTCAAACCAAACAGCTCAACGTAGATGGTACGCTTAAGCACGAACTTTTTTGGGAAGGCACCAACATTGAGGTAAGAAATCTAAATGGCCGGCTTGCTTCTATGTACGAAGCTCGTGATAAAATCATTCCCAAGTATCGACAGCGGCTGGACCGACTTGCCGGCTCAATGATAGATCAGGTCAACCAGCTCCATTCGGCAGGTTACGGCCTGAATGGCTCTACCGGGTTCAACTTTTTTAATTCTGTTTTTACAGATGCCGCAAATATTTCAGTAAACAACGAATTGATTATTGACCCCGCTAAAGTCGTGGCTTCAGCTTCCGGCGAGCAGGGGGACAACATAGTTGCCCTGGATATTCAGGATCTAAGAAATATTAAGGTTCTTGATAATAATACCAGATCATTAAACGATTTCTATAATGGCATAGTAGGTGAATTGGGTATCGAAACGAATACAGCTATTTCATTTACTAATAATTTTGAACTTCTGGTTCATCAGATAGAAAATGCCAAAGAATCAGTGCAGGGTGTGTCTCTGGATGAGGAGATGACAAATTTGATCAGGTATCAGCATGCCTACGATGCCGCCGCCAGGGTGATAACAGCCATGGACCAGGCTCTGGATACGGTTATTAACAAGATGGGCATAGTTGGCAGATAAGAAAATGATGATGATACAAGGAACGTAGTTTCTTAGGGGAATAATTTGCTGATACTAACAAGGAAGTTAGGCGAGTCGATAGCGATCGGCGACAACATCAAAATATGCGTACTTGGTATCCACGGACGCCAGGTGCGTATCGGCATAGATGCTCCGCCGGATGTTATAGTACATCGCGAGGAGATTTACCTGAAAGTTCAGGAAGAGAATCGTAAGGCATCAAAGTCGATAAAGGATGATTTGATGAGTGTTGTCAAGATGTTGAAAGGTAAATTTAAGGGAAAAGCATCTTTAGATAAAAAGCCGTTCATCGGTTACAAAGAGAACAAGCCCAGAAAGAAACGAAACAATTTCAATAATAAACCAAGAAATAACAAGTAGCCCGGAGATAAATCAAAATGCGAGTAACCAACAGTGTCATAGCCGGAAATGTTTCTTTTAATACCCAGAGGGCAATTGCCAGATTTCTGGAGTTACAGAAACAGATGTCATCAGGGAGGAGAATAAACAAACCGTCCGATGACCCGATCGGAACTATCCGTGATCTGGACTACCGCAAAGAACTCTCAAAAATTCAGCAATATCGCGGCGCCATAGCACAGGCACAAAACTGGATGGGCATTTATGATAACGACTTGGCCGACATCACCATTATGTTGTCGTCTGCCCGTGAATTGGCTGTTGCCATGGCAAATGAAACTTTTGATGCAGATGCCAGGCTGGCTTCGGCCAGAGAAGTCAGCTCTATGCTCGACAGAATTATTCAGATTGCCAACGATGAGCTCGAAGGCAAATCAATCTTTGCCGGATTCAGGACAAATATCAAACCAATTATAATGTCTGCGACTGGCGCCCGCTACGTTGGAGATACGGGGAATATTCAATTTCAGATTGATTCATCTTCAAGATTTGACGTCAACTTAATCGGCAGCAGCGTGTTCTTAAAGCAGGTCACTATACTGGGACAGACATCTGATTATAATACCTCAATTACCGCCACAACGCTGCTGACAGACCTAAAAGGCGGTACAGGTTTAACGATGCCGCCGGGCACCATTACAATCTCAGATTATAATCTGGGTATAAATTCAATCATCAATCTTGGAGCCGCAATTGATATAAATGACGTCATCAATGTCATAAATACCCGCCTGGCAGCTGATGGTATAACTAACCTGACAGCTGAACTCGGTGATGAAGGCAACAATATCAAATTTGTAACAACGCAGAACGGATTAATTTCAAACCAGACTTCACTTAGTGTATTAAATAACGGTACCGGCGTGAGTATGATACCCGGCAGGTTTAAAGTGACAGATGGTGCTGGAATAGATTTCGAAGTTGACATATCAGGCAATTCTACTATAGGCGATGTGATCAACAGCTTTAATACTCAGGTCGCTGCAGCAGGCGTCAGCAACGTAACAATGCAAATAAACGCTGCAGGTACGGGATTTGAAATAAACGATACAAATGGTTTACCGTTAAATCTTAGAA
>JADFPZ010000086.1 GCA_022562075.1 Candidatus Zixiibacteriota bacterium
GGGGGAAATGGAAGTGAGTCAGGTCTTGGCATCGCGGTTGACAGTTCCGGCAATGCTTATATTACCGGGCGGACTGCATCCACCGATTTCCCAACAGCGGGAGCATACCAAACAGATCAGCCTCTCGATGATGTCTTTGTGACCAAACTGAATTCTTCCGGCAATGCTTTGATTTACAGCACGTACTTAGGGGGAGCTGGTTTTGACTTGGGCCAGAGCATCGCCGTGGACGCTTCCGGCAATGCTTATATAACCGGCTCTACTTTTTCCACCGATTTCCCAACCTTGGGAGAATACCAAACTAATCAGGGTGGCCAAGATGTCTTTGTGACCAAACTAAATTCTTCCGGAAATGCTTTGGCTTACAGCACCTACCTGGGGGGAATTGACTTCGATGGAGGAATTAGCATCGCGGTGGACGGTTCAGGCAATGCATATATTGCCGGATTTACTCTTTCCACTGATTTCCCAACCGAGGGAGAATACCAAACCTTTCAGGGTATAGTAGATGTTTTTGTGACCAAATTAAATTCTTCCGGCAATGCTTTGGTTTACAGCACTTACCTTGGGGGAAGTATTGATGATTATGGCTATGGCATCGCGGTGGACGGTTCCGGCAATGCTTTTATAACCGGCTGGACTGCTTCCGCCAATTTCCCGACCGAGGGTGCATATCAGGCTACCAATCAGGGTGTTTTTGATGCCTTTGTAACCAAACTAAATTCTTCCGGCAACGCCTTAGTGTACAGCACCTACCTCGGAGGAAGTGGTCCAGATGCGGGCACTGGCATCACGGTAGATGATAGTGGCTATGCTTATATTTCTGGCTGGACCGAGTCAGTCAATTTCCCAACCGAGGGAGAATACCAAACCTTCCAGGATGTCGCTGATGTTTTTATAACCAAATTTGGCCCCGTCACACAATCTTCCTGCTGTGATGGCAATCATGGCGACTTAAATGGCGATGGAGATGACGCCAACATTCTTGATTTGACTTTCCTGGTTGATTTTATTTTCCGTGGCAGCGGCGACCCGGGTTCTTGTCCCGAAGAAAGTGATGTTAATGGAGATGGTGACTCAGCCAATATCCTGGATTTGACTTACCTGGTCGACTTTATTTTCCGCGGCGGCGCCCCCCCGGGACCGTGCTAACTAAACCATTGTCTAACCGGTTAGCCGGGTCGCCCACAGCTTGCTGCGGGATCCTAACATTCTCCCACTCGCTTTGAATCTTGGTGCAGATGAGAACACGTCGTAGGCGGCCACCCACAAGATTAATATTAAAAAGCGGGAGACGAGGCTCGAACTCGCGACCATCAGAATACGTAGGGCAGAACCCTTTAGTGGTTCTGCCATAAATAACGACCAAAACCTACTCACCAAAATTTCCTTCTAAAATTGGAGCCTTACGAGTCCCCCAATCGGAATCATACTGTCCCCTCTTCAGAAATCCGTGAATTGAAGACAGCTCCCAATCAAATGGGCTACTTACTAAGCCATGCTTGACGGGATTATAGTGTATATAATCCAAATGTCTGCTGAGGTCATTATCGTCACGAATAATGTGATCCCAAAAGCGGCTTTGCCAGACTTGACCACGATAAAGACCTTTGGATTTTCTGAATCGATAAGCGAATGCCAGCTTAATGCGCTTCATAACTGAGGATAAGTCTGACTCCAGCGGATCCAGCACAAAGTGGAAATGGTCCGGCATTATCACCCAGGCACTCAATTCAAATGAAGTGTCTTTTTTTACTTTTTCTATACCTGCCCAAAACATATCACTATTTTCTACGAGGATTCTTTCTCTATTATGAGTTACAGAGGTTATAAAATAGATTTGCCCCGGCGAATAATGTCTAATTAGTTTCGACATGATTTACTTATCTCAAATGATGGCAGAACCGCTAAAGGGTTCTGCCCTACGGTTTACTATTCACTATTCACTTTTTCAAAGAAGAGTTGCTTTTCTTTTAGCTCTCTCTCGTCGAAAATAGAGCACGGATAGAACCAATAAGTAATATATAAAAATGTTAGCTATTAGTGCAATGGCCAAGCTGTAATCGTGCACATTTCCACTTATCATAGCGCTAATCATCAGTCCGGGCATTGCGAAATACACCAAAGCACCAAACGGACTTTGTAGCAGAAAAAGTAGAAGTAAAATGAGCCAAAAAGGAGAAACATAAATTAAAGATTTAGTATAAAGACTCATACACTAGTCCATAATCACAAGGATTATCAAATATAAAAGCGGGAGACGAGGCTCGAACTCGCGACCAACAGCTTGGAAGGCTGTGACTCTACCAACTGAGTTACTCCCGCATAACATTGTCAGGACCACAAGGGTCACTGACCTACTGGCTCCGAAGGGCAGAAGAGACTTCTGCCGCCCACAAATAGTCAGGACCCAAGGGTCGCTAACCTACACGCAAAGAATCTGGCAGAACCGCTTAAGGGTTCTGCCCTACTCTTTAACATAATTTAGAGCTTTTTCGTCTAAACTGCAATTTGAATTTAATTCGAATCTCCCGAAGGCAGCAGCCCCCAATGCAGTTTTGAGCGGCAGACACGATAAAAAGAATTTTCCTCAAAGGAAATAAACTGGTAGGCAAAATCTGCCCGCTTTATTGAAACAATATCACCGTCCGAAAGTTCTCTCATCACCTGCCCGTCTACTGTCAAAGAAGCAACTTTGTGCTGTGACCTTACTTTCAGCACCAGAGCATCGTCAGCCCGGAAAATCATCGGCCGCGTTGTCAGAGAGAATGCAGAAATTGGCGAAGCGATAATCGCCTGCATTGTCGGATGCAGAATAGGACCGCCGGACGCCAGCGAGTAAGCGGTCGAGCCGGTTGGAGTGGCGATAATCAGGCCGTCACAGCGGTAGTTAACGATATCTTCGCCATTGACCTGCAGCCGGATATCAATCATACGGCTGATTGCCCCGTTATCTACAACTGCTTCATTAAGAGCCTGAAATGTCTCGCCCGTTCGATCTATTTTAACTGTCAGGGCCATGCGCTCTTCCACGCTGTAATCCCCTTTTATTATTCGGTCTAAACAGGGAATCATCGATTGCGGCGTAATCTGTGTCAGAAATCCGAGCGAGCCGACATTAACGCCCAGCAGTTTGGTTTTTCTATCTCCGACTGCCCTGGCAGAATGAATCAGAGTGCCATCGCCGCCCATTGAAACCAGCACATCACACTTTTCCGGAAGTTCTTCGTATGAACAGTAAGATTGGCCGGGCGCGATTGCTTTCAGGCCGTCCCATAGAAATATCTCTGTTCCGGACTGCTTAGACCAGTCAAGAAAATCACTGACAGCCTGCTTAGTGCCTTCGCGCTGCAAGTTAGCTACAAGCCCGAACCGCATTACTTTCTGCTAACTTTCTTTGGAGGTATAAATGCTCCGGGGTGTCTCTGCCCCAACGACTTTTTGCTTTAGTTCCGGTGACCTGCGGAAACGTAGTTTTTGGAACAGGCCCGGAGTTTTTTTGCCCGATTCACTGGTTTCAATCGCAGCGCCTATAGTCTGAGCTAACCCCTTGGCATCAAGACCAACTTCATCAAGTAATTCTGCGCGACTCCCGTGAGTAACATAGCGGTCAGGCAGACCTATGTTTTTGAAAGTGCCGTTCCAGCCTGAGCGCAGCAGGTAACTTCCGACAGCTTCGCCGAATCCTCCGCGAAGTTGAGCTTCTTCGATCGTAAAAATAGTCCGGGAATTATCACGAACTCTATCGAGAGTCTTGTAATCTAATGGCTTGATAAAACGAGCATTGACTACCGCAACATTATAGCCGTGTTCCGCCAGACTATCGGCAGCTCTTAAAGCTTCGGTTACCATTGGTCCGCAAGCCAAAATAGTAATATCACTTGTCGACGTAAGCGTTTCCCAGGTTCCCCATTGAATTTGCTTGATTTCTGCGGTCATTTCAGTCGGGACGCTGTCCCTGGGATATCTTATGGCAACAGCTGTTTCGAGCTGATTATCAACAGTCCAATGGAGCATTGACCTGAGCTCGTTGCCATCTTTTGGAACGGCGAAAGTTATATTTGGTATTACCGAAAGATAGGCGATATCAAAAACGCCGTGGTGGGTGGGGCCGTCATTACCGACAAGGCCGGCTCTATCCATACAGATGACAACTTTCTGGCTCTGGAGAGTGATATCATGAATAAGCGGATCGTAGGCTCTTTGCAGAAATGTCGAATATATTGTAAGGTAAGGTTTTTGGCCGTCGCTGGCGAGTCCGGCCGCAAAGCAACCGGCATGGCATTCGGCGATGCCGACATCGAAAAACCGCTCCGGAAACTCCTTGGCAAAACCTACCAGGCCTGTTCCCGATGGCATAGCGGCGGTAATTGCCACAACTTTTTCATCCTTGTGCCCCAGCTCTATCATAGTACTGCCGAAAACTTTGGTGTAGGCCGGCCGGCCGGATTTTGAGGCTGCTTTACCGGTAATTTTATCAAACTTGCCTATGCCGTGGAACGAGTGAGCATCCCCCTCGGCAGGAGCAAAGCCTTTGCCTTTGACAGTACCAATATGCAGCATTACCGGACCCCGCAGGTTTTTAAGCTGCTCCAGAGTTTTTATCAAAGTTGGCAGATCGTGACCGTCTATCGGCCCAAAATAATTAAAGCCAAGTTTTTGAAATAACATTCCGGGCACCAAAAAACCCTTGATTGAATCTTCAATATTAGAAATAGCTTTACGAATTTTGTCGCGGCGCTTAAACCTGCCGGTCAGCTCCCAGACTTCATCGCGGAGTTTGTTAAATCTTTCGTCTGAAGTGATATTCGTCAGATATTTCGAAATAGCACCAACGTTTTTGGAAATCGACCAGGTATTGTCATTCAGAATCACCAGCAGATTTTTCTTTAAGCTGCCGGCATTATTAAGTCCCTCAAATGCCAGACCGCCTGTCATGGCCCCATCGCCAATTACAGCAATAACCTTATGCTCTTGTCCGGCCATATCTCGGGAAACTGCAAAGCCGAGCGCTGCTGAAATTGAGGTCGAAGCATGCGCCGCGCCGTAGGGGTCGTACTCAGATTCTACTTGCCGTGCATATCCGGCCAGACCCTTATACTGACGTAGTGTTCTTATCCTGTCGCGTCTGCCGGTAATCATCTTATGGGTATAAGTCTGATGGCTGACGTCCCAGATTATTTTATCTGTCGGAGCATCAAAGACATAATGCAGAGCTAAGGTAAGCTCGACCGCCCCAAGATTCGAAGCTAAATGGCCCCCGGTTTCACACAAAGCCGAAAGCAACTCCTGCCTGATTTCTGTAGCCAGTTCGCCTAATTCTGCAACTGACAGCTTTTTCAGATCAGCCGGAGAGTCGATTTTGGATAAATATTTCATCTGGGCCTCTTCCATAAGTTTCAGCTTTCCCTCTGGCCTATATACAGTGCGATATGTTTAAGCATGTTGTCATCATAATCATCTAACAATTCAATCGCTTCGTCAATTAAAAGGTCAGCATCTTTTTTGGCCTGCTCCAGGCCGACAACGCCCGGATAGGTGGCTTTTCCTTTGATATTATCAGCCCCCACTTTTTTGCCCAGCAGTTCCTGGCTGCCTTCGACGTCAAGAATGTCATCTATTATTTGAAAAGCAAGGCCGATTTTCTCGCCATATTGAGAAAGTGATTCAAAAGTCGAGCTCTCAGCGCCAGCCAGAATCGCGCCCACCCGTACTGAACAGCGAATCAGGCTGCCAGTCTTGCAGTTGTGAATATTGATTATTTCAGCTTTGCTGACTTCACGGCCTTCAGCCTCAACATCGGCTATCTGCCCGCCTATCATACCCATCGTGCCGATAGCCCGCGCTAATTCTCTGACAATTTCTGTGTGGCCTGAGCGGGCCATCAGGTCAAAAGCTATATCGTGCAGGGCATCTCCGGCCAATACGGCAGTGGCAATTCCAAATTTTTTGTGGCAAGTCGGCTGGCCGCGACGGAGGTCATCATCATCCATGCAGGGTAAGTCATCGTGGATAAGTGAATAAGTGTGAATCATTTCAAGTCCGGCCATAATGTAGCCAATAGAGCTGTTTGTCTCAGAACTGTCGGGCCGGCACTGCTCAAAAGCAGCCAGAGCCAATATCGGCCTGATTCTCTTGCCGCCGGCCATGACCGAATAGCGCATAGCGGCGTGCAGCGTCCTGGGTTCTTCAGAAGCCGGGGGAATATACTGGCTGAGCAATTCGTCGACTAACTTACGCTTCTCGCCTAAGTAATCTTTAATATTCAGAAGTTCAGTCGATTTCACTGCCATCCTCGGAAGATTCAAAACTAAGTTCAACCAGCGCGCCGCCTTTTTCCTTAATGATCTTTATCTTCTTCTCTGCTTCAGCCAGTTTGCTGTTACAATATTTGGCAATCTCCAGTCCCTCCGTATAGAGGTCTATTGACTCTTCGAGAGTACTGTCGCCTGACTCCATTGACTCGGTGATTTCTTCGAGTCTTTCCAAAGCAGTCTCAAAATCTTTATACTTTTTTTTGGGCGGCATGTTGCTAATTCCTGCTAATTTTTTCGATATTTGAAATTATTAGTCCGTCTTTCAGTCTGGTCTGCATGCTGTCTCCGGCTTTGACATCTCTGATTGACTTAATCACTTCGTTTGAGGGTAATAACGAACTTACCGAATACCCCCTGGCCAGAACTTTCACCGGTGACAAAGCCTCCAGCCTTGACAGCCCCAAAGATAGGCGGTTTTTGTACATTTCAAAAAGGTTTTTTCCGGAGCTGTTTAAGATACGTAAGAGATTGTCCATATTCTGCTGTCGTTCATAAACAAGTTCAAGCGGGCGGGACAAAACCGGACGGCTGAGCAGCGCTGACAAAAAATCCCTGGCCGAGCCGGCCTGTCTTTCAAGATAAGTTGTCTGCTGCGCTATGAGTCCTTGAATCTTCGAGATGTATTCTTCTCTGGACCAAACCGCCAGCTCTGCTGCCGCAGATGGAGTAGGCGCCCGCAGGTCTGCGACTAAATCCGACAGAGTGACGTCTATTTCATGGCCGACTGCTGAAATTACCGGAATCTCCGAATCGAATATCGCCCTGACAACTTTTTCGGTATTGAAACACCACAGGTCTTCAAGCGAACCACCGCCGCGACCGGTGATTATCAAATCGACCTTGTTTTGCTCATTAAAGTATTCTATGCCCTCTGCAATTGTGTCCTCGGCCCCGTCTCCCTGAACAGCTGTCGGATAAATGACTAACTCTACGGCCGGATTTCTGCGGCGGGAGATTTGAATTATGTCGCGGATAGCGGCACCGGTTGGCGAAGTTACAATGCCGATTCTAGTGGCGTATTCTGGAATCGGCTGTTTATGCTCTTCATCGAATAATCCCTCGGCAGAAAGTTTTTCATACAGCTGCCGGTAGGCCAATTCCAGCGGGCCGACTCCTACCGGCAGAAGTTTGCGGCAAATTAGCTGGTACTCTCCCCGTTTTTCGTACAAAGAAATATCGCCGAATGCTAATACCTGCTGCCCGTCTTTCGGTTCAAACTGCAGCTGCTGCCCGAACGGCCGCCACATGGCCACGCGCAAAACTGCTTTGTCATCTTTGAGGCTGAAATACCGATGCCCTGAAGAATGATGATGATGAAAATTGGAGATTTCGCCTTCGATACAGAGACCAGAGAAAGAACCCTCAAGGGTGGTCTTGATCATCTTAGTAAGGGCTGAGACAGTGAGTGTTTGCGGCTGTTCTTGCATAAATGGCAATAAAGGAAAATAAGGAGGATTTGCAACTAATAGATTTTCACATTCGTCATACCTGTTTCCCTCTGCCTTTCCAGCTTTAGTCCCGTGTAGTCACGGGGCGAAGGCTGGAATCCATCTTTGTCGTCATTCCGGACTTGCCGCAGGTCCCCTTTAGGGGGTTCCGGAATCCAGTCGTTGATACAAGCAGAACAGTCGAGCTGATTTTCCTGTATGTTTAGATCCCACCCTTCGGCAAGCTCAGGACTAGGCCGCAAGCGGATGGGCGACCAGTCTAATAAAACGTCATACTGAGCGGACAAAGTCCCCTGTACTCAAGGGAGTCGAAGTATGACACAGGCAAATCATAACTTGGTATTCAAATCTTCCAGAAACTCATTTATCGATATCTCCATTGATGCATCGTCAACTAGCTTCTTTGCTTTGACAAAGCTTTCCAGAGATTCTTTGTATCTAGAGAGGTGATATAATGACGCACCCTTGATAAAGTGGATGTTACACAAAGAGGATTCATCAATCTCATTCAAATCAATTTTGTCCAAGAACTCAATTGCTCTCAGATAATCTCGACTACCATGAAACGTATACGCGATTTCATAGTTTGTGGTAGACCAATCTAAAGGTGTAGCATCTTCATCAGTTTCTAAGAGAGTTTTACACCTGTTAAATTCCGTTAGCGCGAGCTCATGTTTTCCTAATTGTAGATACGTCCTCCCTTTACGAAGAAAAAATAAGTATCTACTAGTTGTTGCTTCTTTACTTAGATGAAAGTGCAAAAACTTCTCTGCCTTTTCATAGTAAACAATAGCGTTTGAATAATCTTCAACATTTTGGTAGGCATATCCTAAGTCATCAGCAATCCTAAAATAGCAATCCCCTGACTCTTTACAATCCACTTCTCTTTCTGCAATCGAGAGATTTTCTATGGCACGATCAAAGTTTTCTTGCTCCAAATAACACATTCCTAACCACTGGCGCAGGTTCCATTCATCAATATTCTCTCTGTATTCGCTAAGAAGCTTATTAAACAGAATTAGAGCCTTTGCATATTTTTTCTGCTCATATGCTATTATCGCCCCATCAAAAATGGTGTCGGCTTCTGTCTGTCTTGTAAATTCATTGTTCAAACTGTACTACCTCCTCAACTCCTCATCCTCCATTCAAACTGCTTAGTATAGCATTGGCCAGTTTAATGTTTATGCCGTTTAGTTCGGCAATCTGTTCAGGCGTGGCGGCTTTGATTCTTTTGACCGAGCCGAATTGTTTCAAGAGCGCATGTTTTTTGGACGGGCCGACGCCGGGGATTTTGTCCAGTTCAGATTTTATGGTGCGTTTGCTGCGGACTTGGCGGTTGTAAGAGACAGCAAAACGATGGGCTTCATCGCGCAGCTGTTTTAAAAGCATTAATGCCGGTGATGAACGGCTGATCGTTATCGAGTCCGAGGCGCCCGGCACAAAAACTTCCTCCAAGCGCTTGGCCAATGACACAACCGGCTGTTTATCGAAACCGAGATAACGTAATTCTTTGATGACAGATGACAGCTGCCCTTTGCCGCCATCGACGACTACCAAATCGGGTGGCTCTTTCTTTTCATCTTTTATACGATAAAAATACCTGCCGACAACTTCGCGCATCATTCTATAATCATCCTGCCCTTTGACTCCTTTGATTTTGAAATGGCGGTACTCTTTCTTTTTCGGCCTGCCGTTTTCAAAATAAACGCAGGAACCGACAGCATCGGTCTCGCCGGTGTTGGAAATATCAAAACAGGCAATGCGCCGCGGCGACTGTGACAGGCTTAGTTCTTTCTTTAAGCTGGTCACCATTTTACTGGTGCGCTCGGACTGCTGCCTTTTTTGGATAAGTAAGTCATCAAGCAATAGCCGCGCGTTCTGGGCGGCAAGTTCTACCAGCCGGACTTTCTCCCCTTTTTGCGGAATGACGATATTGATTTTGCTCCCCTTTTGCTGGTTCAGCCAGTCGTTTATTAGTTTAAGATTTTCGACTTTGATTGGCAGATAAATTTCTTTGGGCAGATTCGGCTGGTGGCTGTAGTACTGTGTCAAAAACGTATCGACTATCGCTTCGTCTGTTTCATCGGCTTCAG